>CAZDSY010000062.1:0-16718 GCA_964508285.1 uncultured Paludibacter sp. | reverse complement strand
ATAATTTTAAGTGAATCGAGAGTAAAATCTTTCAATGATTTTTTGCCTTTTTCCTTGTAATACATTTTCATAGCATCGTTGGTAGGTGCAAAACAGGTAAAGTATCCGTATGCATTAAGCAAACCTGTTACTTTTGTTGTATCAAGCAATCGTGCAAATTCAGTAAAAATTGTAGTATCTTTCAAATACTGCCCCATCATTCTATCCTTAAAAGTATAAAGATTATCGCCCACATTATCAGGGTCGCATGAGGGTAAAATAAATAAAAACAAACTTAAAGATGCAACAGCAAGTAATGCTTTTAAATAATTTTTAATTTTTGCAACTATCATATCAAAATCTTTTTTAGCAGATTTATAAATCCAAAATTTCTTCTATAAAAATCATCAATGAAAACTAATCTATCTCGACGATGTTTCTCCTGACTCTTTGTAATAAGGGTTTTGCTCCAATTTTGGGTTTGCTGATAATTCGGATTTAGCAATTGGCATATACATGGCATCGAGTACAGGAGCGCCAAGTGAAACGGTAGTTCCTTTTGATTTATGATCAACAAAATCGTTCAAAATTGATGTATTACCAATACGGCGAGCATAGCGTACCAGGTCGAACCAACGTTTCCCCTCGAAAAGAAACTCGCGGTGGCGTTCGCGTAATACTAAACTTTCCAGCTCAGCTTTAGTTGAATAATTTGCAAATTGTAGTGAATCCTGTGATTCGTTTGAGCGCAAATACACCTTATTCACAAGTTTAAGCGCTTCCTTCTGGTTTTCGTAACCCGGAAGCTGGGTCAAAGCTTCTGCTTTCATTAACATAACTTCTGGTAAACGGTAAATTATCCAGTTAGGTGTGCTTGAGCGTAATGTGTAAACACTTGTTCCATCAACATTTTCGCGACGCGGGTTGCCAACATATTTATATATGTAATAACTTCCACCCGATTGCCAGTAAGAATCTTTAGCTCTGATATCATTTACACTTTCAGCGAGCGTGGACGAAAGTTTATAGTTGAAAGGTGAATATGCTCCGGATTGAGCCCCTGCAGGTTCGTAAGCCAAAGGAACCGGGAAACTAATTTCACCAAGATTCTGTGTATTTGAACCATAGAGTTCGAATAGAGCATTGTTTCTTCTGGTGTCATCATCAAATTGTAACTCAAAAATGCTTTCGTCGGAATTTCCGAAATAAAAAACCTGACTGTACATTAACAATGGGTTCACTAGTTTTAGTTTTGAATTTTGAAGCACAAGATTACAACTTTCAATACAATTCTGATACTGTTCGTCCCAAAGATAAACATCGGCAAGTAATGTGTTGATGGCTTCAAGTGTAATACGTCCTTTGTTATAAGTTCGCACTCCATATTCAGCACGTGCATACTGACGGGCTATTTTCAAATCACGAATTATATTATCGATAATCGTTCGTTCGGTATCTTTGGGTACTTGAAATTCTTCTCCATCATTTCCATCGTCAATGGTTGGTTTTTCAATCCAAGGTACTTCTTTAAAAGCCCTAAGCAAATAAAAATAGGCTAATGAACGTATCGTAAGAACTTCGGCACGCACACGATTCAGATCGTCGGGTGTAAAGTTATTATCACGTTCGAGCACTAAAGGAGCATAGTGCAATAAAGTATTGCAATAATTAATTACTGTATAAAATGATCCCCACTGACAGTATGCATTTGTTGGAACAAGATCCCCATCGAGTATGCGTTTCATGGCGTTTCTTTCGGCCGGAAAACCACTTCCTTCAATCATGTTATCGGAACGAAGTTCACCCCACACTATCATACGATAAATGACAGCCTCTTCTGTTAGTCCTCGATAACACGATGCAAGAACTGCATTCACATCTTCTTCAGACATCCAGAAATCTTCGAGTACTATTTTACTTTCAGGTCTTAAATCGAGCCAGTCTGTACACGATGTATTCAGAATTAAAAGACTGATTATTAGTATTTTTATAATGCTTTTCATATAGTTTCTTATTCGATAGTTTATCAGTTTATAAAGTTTCATGATTTTGGAGGTTTCAGCTTGATTAATTTAAAATGAAAACTCATTAACACTCTCAATGTCTGTTGTCTTTGCGTTTAAAGTCCTACTGAAACACCAAGTGTCATATCCTTCGAACGTGGCGTTTGATTATTATCTGTACTTAAACCCAAGGAACCATATCCAACTTCAGGATCCACACCAGTATATTTTGTAAGTACAAATAAATTGTTGAACGTTAAATAAAAGTTAAGACGATTTAAGCGAAGCCTTTTCGTTACATCCGAAGGTACGGAATAATTAAATGTAACATATTTCAAGCGGAGGAATGATCCATCTTCCACATATCGGTCACTTCCCAGCCAGTTGTAACCATAAAGGTGCAATGCACGGGGCATATTGGTTATATCGCCATCTTTGCGCCAGCGCCAGTTCACTGCAACACTCTGATTATTATCGTAATACATATTTTCTGCATTCATACGCGCCATATTCACAATTTTATTACCCAAGCGGAAATTGAAGAACATATTAAGTGAGACCGATTTATAGCGGAATGTCGGTCCAAAACCTCCGTTCACTTTCGGATTCGAATTACCTAAATAAACTATATCGAGTTCATCAATACTTCCATCGTAATTAATATCCTCGTAAATAGCATCACCACCGCGGAAACGGTAAGGATTTCCACCGCCTTTACCGTAATAATTAAAATACATTGGTTTCGGGTTTCCATCCTGATCGGTAATGACATTTCCTTTCGCATCTTTTGCCACCGGTGCATTCGTATGTTCAGGGGTATATTCGTCCCACTGATAAACACCTTTGTATCGGAAACCATAAATCGAACCAAAAGAATTGCCTTTTTGTACACGTGTAAGATACGAACCATTGAAATAATTAAAATCCTGATTATAACTATCAAGAATACTTTGGTTTAAATCAATCAGCGTATTTTTATAATTCGAAAGGTTAAATCTGAAATCCATGCTGAAATTTTTGGTTTTCACAAAACGATTGGCATAAAAGTTCAGTTCCCAACCATCATTGTCCATAGTTCCGCCATTAATGTACGACAAACTTCCGTAACCAGATGAAGAGGAAATTGCCACATTGCGGAAAAGCAAGTCAACGGTGCGTTTGTTGTAAAAGTTCAGGTCGAAAATGTATTTATCGTCAAACAAACCAAGGTCAAGACCATAGTTAAACGATGAGGTTGTTTCCCATTTTAAACTTTTCAATCGGGGAGAGTCAGGTCTGATAGCTGACATATCGATATAAGTTCCATAAGTTACATATCGGCTGAAATGAAGATATTCTTCGCCGGGCTGGTTTCCGCTGATACCCCATGCAGGACGAATGGCGAGCAGACTCAACCAGTTTTTTTGTTTTTCCATAAAAGGTTCATCTGAAATAATCCACTTCAGCGATATACCCGGGAAATTGCCAAATTTATTGCCATCACCGAATTTTGTACTTCCATCGCGGCGAAGTGTGGCACTTGCCACGTAGCGTCCTTTGTAACTGTAATGTGCACGTCCCATAATAGCAAGCGAACGCCACGAAGAATATGCTGTTCCTGACCCAAGTAAATAAGCATCGGCAGTTGGATCAATAGCTATGGCAGATGGCACTGAATAGGAAACAGCACTTTGTCCGGCTGAATTTCCAACATTTATCTGAAACGAGCCGTAAAGCAGCAGACTGTGATCTTTGTTTTCGAATTTTGGCTGCCATGCTATATTGTGGTCAGAATAAATGGTAACACTTTCGCTGTCGGAGTTTTCAGCTCGGTTTACATTTTCATTATTCCAATAAAGATTTGAAACTTCCTGAGGCAGGAATCGGGTTGTTTTGTTATTATTAATATCAAACGATACATACATTTGATAACGCAACATTTGTTTTTGTGGATCAAGTAAATCGTATTGTAGCCTGAAAGTAGGTAAAATACGTAGTGTATTTAATCGGTTGGTTGCCAGATATGCCAAAGCTACCGGATTTCGGAGATTACGCTGGTCGGCATGTAATGAAGAAAACCGCGAAATATTATAGTAAGATGAGGTATTATTACCCTGAGCATCCTGAGCATAAACACTCACGTTAGGCATTTTACGATAAGCAATACCCAGAAGGTTATCATAATTACGATCGTTCACCGTATTGGTGAGGGAAAACTCGGTGATAAATTTAATCCTGTCAGATACAGAATACTCTAAATAAGCCCTTGAAGAAAACCTGTTAAGCACTTGACCAATCACAGTTCCTTTCTGATTGAAATTTCCTGCCGAAACTCTAAAATTTGCACGTTCGCCACCACCGGAAAGTGTCAGATAGTGATCCTGTATATTACCAACTTGTGTAACTTCTTTTACCCAGTCTGTATTGTTGTTGAAATTTTCGTAATCGGGGAAATTCCGGTCGTAATTGTACTCATTAATATTGTTGGCATTTTCGTCCTGAGCAACGTTAAAGTACGATTGCTTCATTAGCATTGTAAAATCCGAACCACTTAACATATTCAAACCGCGAGGCTGCACAGTACCGGTATATCGGTAAGTATAATCTACCCTCGTTGGTCCTGAAGCACCTTTTTTGGTAGTTATCATCAGCACTCCGTTTGCACCTTTCGATCCCCAGATAGCCGAAGCTGCAGCATCTTTCAGCACGGTAATTTCCTGTATGTCATCAGGATTAATATTCAGCATTTTGGCAAATTGTTCGGCATTGGCACTTGCAAGATCAAGCAAAGGGTCGATTTGTGCTTCAAAAGGAACTCCGTTTACTACAATTAGAGGTTCACTACTACCGGTAATGGAAGTTACACCGCGAATACGCATTGAAGTTCCGCTACCAGGGTCTCCCGAAGTTGCTACGATGTCTAACCCTGCAATACGTCCTTGTAAAGCATCGTCGATAGATGCAACCTGAAGTCCTTCGAGTTCCTTGGTGTCGAGCGTTTGCATGGCAGTAGATATTTCACGGGTGGGGATGTTAAAACCTCCCTGTGACATACGTCGTGTAGCAGTAACTTCTACTGCCTTAATGTTTTGAACATTTTCTATCAAAAGTATATTGATTGTTTTCCTTCCCTGTATGTTTAGTATTTGCCGATTGAAACCTACGTAACTTACAACCAGTCTGTTATTTTGATCTTTTAATTTCAATACATAATGACCATTGAAATCAGTAACAGTACCGTTTACAACACGATTGTTTACATCTACTTCTGAAACATTCACTCCAATTAAAGGTTCACCATCTGTTTTAGAGGTTACCACACCTTGAACTAAAAAGTTTTCGGGTCGGGTTTGCGCAGCAATACTGCTTGAAATCAAAACTGCAAGTATCAGAAACATACAGTTAATCTTTGAATTCATATACTTTTTCATTATTATTCGAATAATAATATGTTGTCAATCTGGTGAATAACTGCTGAAGCTGAAGTAGTTATTAGCGAAGTACTGAAAGCGGTTCCGGCAGCAGCACCCGAACCATCAATATTTTTGTACAATGTAGGTAATTTTGCAAAAATATAATCCTTCGCAATTAGATCGTATAAACCGTTTGATTTTACTACTTTGGCAATTACCTGGCTCTTATCTTTGGGTGTATCGGTCGTAAGAGTCAGCGTATTTCCATCGCCCACCACTCCAATTTTATAATATTTGTTACGACCAGTTCCGAAATGCGTAATCACATTATCGGTTTTAATGGTTGCGGACTGATAACGGTCATTCACCACAGAATTTGTAAACACAGCATCGTCCTGAAAATGATATTTTAAGAAACGAATCATTTTTTGAATTTCGTAGTATTGTTGCATTTTATCCTTGATGGCATAAATTTCTTCCCATGCTTTGATTTTTTTATCGGCAATTGCTGCCTGAATTTTTTCATTCGTAGGCACATACACTGTGTAACGATATGCATTGAAAAATTTCACACGGTAATCAACACCTTGTTGTGTAAAGATTTGTTGAATACATGTATCTGGTACACCATTCAGCAAATCAAAAAATCCTTTGAATTCAGGTGTTTCACTTAATTTTTTATATACAGATGAAAGTGCTGAACAGATAGGCTTGTCAATAAAATAAGTGTTTCCATTTTGCTGCTCAAAATTTTTCAAAACATGACATTTAGTCCCATTGTTAACATCGCCCCCACCTTCAACGGTTATCGAGTTTCCAGAGCCTTTTACTCTGATAATATCATTAGCTTTGGTAATGTAATACTGTTTTCCTGTTTCAACATTTCCTACTACAATATGGCTATCGAGAATATTCCACAATCGGTTTTTGAGAAAAGCAGCACTGGTTATCACATCCACTGAATCGGTTGCCGGATTGTAAGTTCCTGTTACTGGATCAATTTTATATACGGTTGCTTTTACTGTCGGTTTAGGAATTGATTTGTCGTACCAGAATTTGAGCGCCGCTTTCACATTCTGACCCCAAGCAATCGGATCGAGATAATTGCTGAAAAACTCGTCAGTAGGCACAAACAAACTGTAAGTGCTAACCGGCGAATTAAGATACAGACGATAAAATTCGAAGAGAGTTCCATCTACACTCGTTTCGGAAATATTGATTGCCCAGTTCATAATTTGTGTATTTTCACTCAGCAATACAGGGCTATAAACTGAAATATAATCGATTGGTGGATAAACTTCGTTGGTTACGTAAACCTGACCATTAACTCCCGTATATGAATTTTCAATATGTCCTCTCTGAACAGGCAAACTGTAATTTTCGGCATCTACCATTTTACTGAATTTGCTTGGCACGGATTCTACCACCGAAGTACGCATATGTCTTTTAATAAACCGCAAAATTATATTATCCGGCACTGAGTCCCAGGTTTTATAACGGCTGCGAAGAATTTCGCCAACGCCACTGTTAAAATAATTGTTCATGGCTTCGTCCGAAGGAACAAACATTGCTGCCATGTCGGATTGTATGGCTCCGGTATTGAGTGAATTCCATCCAGGGTTATACGGAAGTAAATTTGTTATGTCAGCTCCTAGAGGCTTACCGGCTTGAGGATATTTTGTATAACCTCCGATAGTTGAAAAATAAACTTTTGAATACAAAGTATCATTAAACCCGTTATGAATTTGCCTGTAAAGCAATGTGGCTGCTTCATTGATGTAAGGTGCTGAAAACCGATCGAGCAGTTTGGCGAAAATTTTTGTAGATGGATTACTTGTAATATACTGAGCCATATTCATTGGAGGAATCAGCACTCTGTCAAGCACATTGATATACCCATTTTTACAAACGATATCTTTCTTTATCAGCCTTGTATTAAAAAGATGTACATCTTCCGGTTTGCGGGTAAGTCCACCGGTGAGGGTAGAAAAATCTTCTGCAGTCAGTGAGAACTTCCGTAAAAAATCGTTTGTAAAAAACACCATTGGTATCAAGTTGTTATTGCTTGATGAGCTCACAGGTAAGTCACTGATAAGCCAGAGTCCTTTATTTCTGAAAGCGTTCCAGTATTTGCTTACAGGTAAATTTTCTCCTTTAACGAAAGGCACAGAATCAATAACATTAAGGGCTGTATGTCTGCGCATGGCGGTTCCCTCGTATAAATTTCCATTGCTGTTGAAGTTCGAAAACACATCCATAGTATAACTATTGTTTACCATAGGATAAAAGAGCAGAATTTTTTTCTGTGCCAATGTCAAATCCTCATAACGACGTACATTCCAAACATTATTTTTAAAAAATTCGTTGTAAGCACTATCCGATGTAACAAACAATGTTTTACTACCTGTAAGTTTTAAAACCTCATCATATTGAAGGTCTGTTATCAGTTTAACAGTAATAGTATAATTACTGTCGTTATTCAAATAATCGTAAATACTGCTACCAAGCCAGTCAGGCTCCTTGTTATCGTAATCATAAATATCACAGGCAGTAAAAATTATTGTACTTGATAAAATAAGTACCAAAATAAACAACAACCTGTTAAATAAACTTCTGAAAGTTATATTCATATAATGTTATTTTGAAAAAAATTACAATTTTACAAATTTCGAAGAACTTCCTGTATTGTCTTTTATAATGTAATATCCCGGATTTAAATCTCTTACATCAATCGTTCCTGCTACATTTTCAAATTTTCTTAGTATCATACCTGAGAGATTATATATTTCAATGTTTAACAAAGAATTCGAAGCATTTTGTATATGAAGTTCATCTCTTACGGGATTTGGGTAAAACGCAAGTTTCCCGCTACAATTATTTTTTATTCCCTGAATTATACTTACCGGATCAATAATCATCCATCCGGCACTTTCATTTTGAGCGGCAGTTATTCCTTGTGAACGTTCTCGCTGCTTTATGACTGTTGCATATTTTGCAGCAACAGAAAATGTACGTAAAACGGCAGTTATCGTATCATCGTTACAGGTTTGCAGTTGACCATAAAAAATGGGGTCTGCAATACTGTCGTTGAACATGATAGTTTTATATTGCGTGGGACTTATGAAATTATCAGCTGTTCTACCCACTACCACTTTTCGTCCATTCATCATGCCAACACCGGGTGCAATAGCAAAATACGAAACTGTTTCAGATCCCGGCACAGATGTTACCGTAGCTTCTTTTTGGATTCGAAGTTGAAAACTTGTTTTTGTTACATTACGCACCCGTGCGGTAGTAGCATTTGTGCTTGTGGCAAGTAATTGAGTAGCAAAAACCACCGGAATAGTGTCGAAAGGCTCTGGGAAAGTTACCGTAGTCCAGTTAGAACCATTGGCTGTGTTTCGTCCGGCAATTGCTTTCAAACCTCCAAAATTATACGTTCCGGTTGGTAAAGCAAGATAAGGCACTGTTTCTTCTTTCGTTATTGTGGTAACATTCTGATAAGCCCATGGTGCTAATTGTGCATTGAAACGGGTTGAAGAATTGATCAATCTCACTCTAGGACTCATCAGTACATTGGTGTTTGTGTTCGTAGGTGCACCAAGTATTATCGTAGGAATTGAAGAATAAGGTTTCCCAAAAAAAACAGCATTCCAGCCTACATTACTATAAGAGAGTTTTCCACATTGAATATCGGTATTATCTGTAAAATCGTATCCGGTTTCAGGTGAATAAGCGGTTAATACATTGTTTGGCAGTCGCGCTCTAACTTTATAACGAAATTTACGTCCGAAATTCACATCAAATGTATCGGTTACTGTACGTGTAGAATTTGTGCTATTATAAAATTCCTGCCATCCTTTATTATCAACATTTTTTTCAATAATCATACCTTCGAAAAACTCTGCGTTTTGGTCGGTTTCAGTAAGAGCAATGTTTTTTGTGCCGAACGATACATTGAGTGTAGGATTTCCGAAGACAAAACCGGGAACAAATTCATATTTGTTATTATAGGCTAATCCGGGTTTATTTGAGGCATAATATTTTCCTGCGGGAGTTAAAGTATCGGCAAGTACCATAGCTCGGCAATCTTGCACCCAGTTGTAAATTGAATAACGTTCAATAAACGATGCAGTATCGAGTACTGTAAGAATTCCTTTTAAATCATTCAATTGTTTGGCAGCATTTGCAGCCGAGAGTGAGCGGTCAGCAGTTGGCCATGTTTCTGTTGTCCAGTTAGCCCCATTGTTCCATTCGGTAATCCATAAAGGGCGTTTTACCTGTTGATAAATACTCTTAAGGTCGTTATACCAGTTTTGTGGCGATTTTCCTCCCCAATAGCAGTGCAAAGCAACAAAATCGACACGATAATTTAATTGTTCGCATTTTCGAATAAAGTTAAACAAAGTGCCACTTGCATTACCAGTCCATGGATTTGCCCATGCAGGTGAACCAATTCGCAAACCTGTTTTCATAAATTCAGGCCATTGATCGATAATTTGTTGATAAGTCATGTTCGACTGGTCGGTTTGATCAGGCTCATTAAATCCGAGTACATGACTTACATATTGTTTGTTAGTGATTTCAGACCAACCGGGCCAACCCGCATTTTGCTTGATTGGAACATATTGTACATAATTACTTGTATTTCCGCCTGCACTCCAGTCGTACCGCCATGTCGATTGAGTTTTGGTATATTGATTAAAATCACTTCCTGCCCAACCCTTTTTTGAAGGCCAATCCCAACGTACTACCCGAATAAACGAAACTTTTTTATCCAGTAAATCGGGCATCACAGCAATATCCCTGTCAGCATTATCAGCAATAAAAACACGGCTGTAACCAGTACCATCAGAAGTTGTAGCCATTGTAGCCATATAACCTCTTTTTAACCTAAACGAGCGTATTTTATTATCAAATCCGCCCAGATTTGTATTAAAAGTAAAAAGCGAATACGAAGTAGAATCGCCTGTAAAGTTTTGACCTGAATAAACTTTCAAGGCTTGAAATTGTGGTGAATGTGGAATTACTACGGCTCCATGACGGTAAATTGCAACACGGGTATTTGTACCATTTACAGCTGCAGTTGTATTTACTGTGAAGTATTTTAGTAGTGAGTCGATAACAACTTGTGGACGAATATTATCGAAATAAATCCACGCATCTATATTATTAAGTTGGATTACAGAGTTTACCAAAGCACTTTTGGCATTTGCAGCCGTGATGTGAATTTTAGTGTTTAAATTCATTATCACTTCTTTATCGATGTAAGAACTTACTGTTGATTCACCGGCTGCAGGAGTTATAGTTGTTCTTGTATTCTGTGCTTGCAGTGAAAGTGAAAACAAAAACACACCGAATATTGTAATTTTGGTTAATGTTCTCATGTGGATTAAATTTTAAGTTGATATTATACATTTTTGAAGTTGCATTTATTAGCCACAAAAATGTTTTGCAAAATTAAAACTACCTGAATTCAGTTCGGTGTAAAATCAGTTCAAAATAGAAGAAGATGACTTTTTTAGTTATTCATTGTAGCACTAATGTACAGACAGTTTATTCAATGTTTATAATAAAGAATTCTTTGGTATTTCATTTTTTCATAATCAATGATAAAATTTAATTAATGAAAGAATTAAAATTGAAAGAATTTAATTTTTCGTGATAAATGACATAAATGACATAATTTTAGTCCTGAAATTTCAAAAAGCGGTTTAGTTTTGTATTTAATTGTAGTTCGTATTGGTAAAATCATTAACAATTAAAACAAAATAGCATGAAAAAGAAAAATTACTTCATTCCAGGTAGATTATTGGCAATTTGCTTGAGTTTTATAATATTTTCTACATTAAAAGCCCAAGACATTGCCAGCGGATTGATTATTCATTACAACTTTGAATCAGTTTCAGGAACTCTTATACCTGACATTTCAGGAAAAGGCAATGTAGGTTCAATCATGGGGGGAACAAGTCTTGTAGAAGGCTATGATGGTCAGGGAGCAAATATGTTGTTAAAAGCTGACTTCATTCAACTACCAGAAAATTTCACTGCCAATCTTACATCTTTCACTTTTGCTGCTTGGGTAAAATTCTCTGCATTAAAAAATGCCACACGCTTTTTTGACCTTGGTAACGGTGCAGATGGCACAAACGATTTTCTTGCATTTATTCCAAGTGCTTCAGGAGATAATACAAATATGCGACTTCGCTACAGAACTGCAAGTGGCACCGGTGTGAATGTTGATGCAACCAGCAAAATCCCCTTGAATGCCTGGGCACACGTTGCTGTAACTTTAGCTTGGAATGAACTTTCCGGAACGGCTACTGTACGTTTATATCTGAATGGCTCACAAGTGGGCAGTTCCACAACATTCTCATACAATCCGAGCAAACTTGGTACGACAACTAACAATAACATTTTAGGTGTTTCAAGATGGACGCAAGATGCAAATGGCTTTAATGGTATAATTGACGATGTCAGATTTTACAATCGTGCCCTGACAACCGAAGATATTGTTACACTTAATGGAATGGCTGAACTTAACACACAAGCTGCAAACTTGACGTTAGGAGATATATCCGCCGTAACTTCGGATTTAACACTTCCAACAGTTTTGGGCACAAAAGGTGTTACAGTAAATTGGTCTTCTACTAAACCACATATAATAAATGAACAAGGAAAAGTAACCCGCCCCGAAAAATGGGATGTATATGTAAAACTCACTGCTACACTCATGCAAGTAATAGGAACTTCTACATTTAGTCTGCAAAAAGATTTTAAAGTTAAAGTTTTGGGAATTACCGGTACACCTGAACAACTTGCGCAATGGGATTTCAGTACAGCAAGCATTAAGTTTGAAGATGATACTTTACGGGTTTACGATATTTTAAGCAACTTCAAGGGAAAACTTATGAACGAAGCCCATATTCGTACAATTGGAAATACCGATAAAATAAATGTACTTGACCTTGGCAATGGTAAAGGTTATTTTGATATGGGGACCGAAATTGGTGAAGCAGTGGTTTCGCTTAACGATTTTACAATGATGGGATTCTTCCGTATCAACGAAGAATACGGTAACTTATCTGCAAATGGCAATTTTATTTGGAATTTTAGTAATTCTGATAAAGTTGGTACCGATGTGAATGGTTTTATGTACGGACGTCTGAATACGCAAGCTGCTGGAATTTCAGCTACAGGATCGCCAAGCATAGCTGCCAACTATGGTATAGCAGCAGAGAAAGGTGCCTGGCATCATTTTGCTTTCAGTCAGAATGGTACTGTAGGGACTGTATATGTTGATGGCATTCAGGTTGCACAAAACACCAATATGCCCACACCCTCCGAAGCTATGGCGAAAGATAATCTCAATGGAACATTATTCAATTGGTTGGGTCGTTCAGGTTGGGCATCTGATGCATATTTACAACAAACGTTACTTTACGATTTTCAGGTACTGAGTATACCAATTACTTCTGAAGATTTATTACTTTTATTTGGTGTCCCACAAACTATCGACAAGCTTAACATGGCATATAATGAAAACCCAAACTATAAAACACCCGAATTACAATACGAGGCAGATAATCTTACTTTAGGAGATTTATCCTCCATCACATCTGACATTGAATTACCAATTAAGGGGAAAAATGACCCAGATATCGTTATCGCATGGAAAACTTCTAATGCTGCACTCATTACCAAAACAGGAAAAGTTACACAACCAGATTATTTTCCATACAATGTTACACTTACAGCCAATTTGCTGAAAAACGGTCAGAACATCACTAAAGATTTCAATGTTAAAGTGATTGAAAAACCAGGAACTAAATTCGTTAATGACTTACTGGTACGATATGATTTTTCTAACATAAACGACAGTATCGTTACCGATGTGGCCGAAAAAGGATTCAAAGGCATATTAAAAAATGGTGCAAAAGTACATTCAATTGGTACAACAACGAAGTTTAATGTATTGGAACTTGGAGAAAACAACGGATATTTTGACCTCGGACAGGAAATCGGCAAACTTGCTTACAACCTTACCAATTACTCCATTGGTGCTTACTACAGGATTGACGAAAGTTATGATCAACTAACAAGCAATGGAAATTTCCTTTTCACTTTATCAAACACACAAAATGCCATGACCGATCAAAGTGGCTATATTATTGGTAGTTTAAAAGATCAAAGTTTAAGTATCAGTCCACAATATTATACAGCAGCTTCAGGCAATCAGGCTGTTAGTGTAGCTTCACCTGCATTAAAGGGTAGCTGGCATCATTTCTTTTATGTACAAAACGGAACTCAGGGAACAGTTTATGTTGATGGTACTCCTTTCCAGACTTCCGACATTACAAATTTACCTGCCAATACATTACCAAGACCCGAACGTCTGGGAACATTTTACAACTGGATTGGACGATCAAATTACACCGACGATGTATATTTACGTAAAACGAAAGTGTACGATTTCCGACTATATAACCGTGCGTTAACAGATATGGAAATTATGGTAGAGAAACTGGATGTTGGAAATGTAATTTCTAAACTCGAACAAGCCTTTTTGGAAGATCCCACGGCACTTAAGAATATTATAAATGCCGAATTCACAGTAATACCAGGTAAAGGAGAAATTTATCTGCCAAATCTATCTGGAAATGAGATAATAGGTATTTTCGATATAACTGGGCGAAAATTGAACTTTGAAAATACCAACATTTACAAAGTAAATGCAGGAGCATACATTGTAAAAATCAATAATTTCACCACAAAAGTTATTATTAAATAAATTCATATACCCTGAATCATTGCAACAACGTTCATAACCGTTGGAAAAAACTAAAAGAGAGAACGCAAAAAGCCTTCTCTCTTTTTTTGTTTAAAAAAATACAGTAAATATTTATTTCACTGCTATGGTTTCTATTTCAACTAAAGCACCTAAGGGCAAATCCTTCACTGAAAAAGCAGAACGCGCGGGACATTCGGATTGATAGAATTTTTTATATACCTCATTCATGCCCGCGAAATTGCTGATATCTGATAAAAATACAGTAGATTTTACCACATCTGAAAAAGTAAAACCTGCTTCATTAAGTATGGCATTGATATTGGCAAAAACCTGTTCTGTCTGATCAGCAATATCCGACGTTTCAATTCTGCCGGTTGCAGGATTTATAGGCAATTGTCCCGAAATAAATAACATTCCATTTTTTAGAACGGCCTGACTATATGGTCCAATGGCTGCAGGAGCATTTTTTGTGTTGATTATTTGTTTCATTCTGATTTATTTTTTTGTTCAAGGCAAAAGTACAAATAATTCGTCTTTTGGAAAATAAAAAAGCGATAACCATTTTCAGACTATCGCTTTTCATTTTATTTTGCTCTCAATTATTTGACAATTGTTTTAAATGTTTCGTTGTTGATTTTTAAAAAATACAGTCCTGCCTTCAGATTTTCAACAGTAATATTTTCAAAAAATTCAGCATTAAATATCACAGCTCCATGTACATTGAAAATTTGCAACTTAGCTGTTCCATCATTGTATTTAACAGAAATTTTTGATTTTTCTGAATTGATATTTACACCTGAATTCATTAAAGTGTTTGTTGAGCTAAAAGTAGAGCAATCAACTTTTGAATAGCTGTTGTCTGCATTTACCTGAAAGCACGTATTGGCAGTAATGGTTAGAATATCTGCTGTTTGCGCTCCCGCATTATTATTGAAAATAAAATTCATTGTAGTAACATTTGAAAATGTATATTCCCACCAATCGCCAACTTGTGTCATTAACACACCTGGCCATTCCGATACGGCATCACCCCAAAAATGAATGTAAGTAGGATTCCATGGAGTTCTAGCTCTAACTGTTATGTTTATTTTTGGTGCAGCAGGTGTATATACTGCCAACCATTTTTCTACAACATCAGCAGCCGAATAAGTTCGGTTTCCACGCCAGCTACCATTGGCATAACGTTCTTCATAACTCCAACTTGGACCGCTAAGATACTTATAACCCTGCGATGTGGTAGCACCAGGAATGGTAATTGTGTAATGAGTTGCATCAACTTTTACCATTTCGTCAAATTTCCACCCATTCATATCGCCTGAAATATAACAAGCATTTGTTCCATCAGGTACTGTAACATTATAGGTTACCTGAGCAAAAACAGTTAAAAATGGTAATGAAAGTACCATCAAAAGAAGTAATTTTTTTTTCATAACATAATTTTTAACGTAAAACAATTCATTCTGATAAACTTTCAAAAATCAAAAAAATAACTATTCCATCCGATAATAATGAAAAAACGACACTTTTGTAACCAAAAATGCCGTTTATTTTGTTTTATGATGAATTTATTTCACAAGAGCTTTATACGTTTTCCCATTTACATCAAGCAAATACATCCCTGCTTTCAGATTAGTGAAAGTATAGGTATTTTCAAATTCAACTTTATTTATTAAAGCACCTTGTAAAGTATATAAGGAAGCATTTGATTTACCTGCTATTTCTAATGTAAGTTGCGAAGGTATACTATTAAATATTAATTGCGATTTTTCGGTCGATTCAGTGGCGCTTATAATTAGAAGCGAGTTGCAATCAGCAGTAGTATATGTTCCATCCGAAAATACTTCATAACAACGACTTGAAGTTACATTATTGATATCAGCAGTTTGTGTTCCGCTTCCGTTGTTGAAAAGAATGCTGACACTTGCCACTTGATTAATAGTATATTCATAAATTGTACTGTTATTAATTTGTGTCATAACATCTCCCGGCCATACATTACTAGCATCACCCCAGTAATACAAATAAGTAGAAGCTCCCCAAGGCGAATTTACCTTAATATTTATATCAACTTTTGGAGCATCGGGAACCCAAACACTGGCCCAACATGCTACTACATCATTTGCATTATAAGTTCTGTTGGCAACATCAGTTGAGCAATCTGCTTGCAATTCTTTATAATTCCATGCAGGACCGCTACAATATTTATACACATTTGCAGTTGTAGCATTGCTGATTGTTATTGTATAATGTGTATCATCTACTTTGGTCATTTCTATTTGACCCCAGTTTGGGTAAGGAGCAGAAAAATCACCTGCTATATAACAAGCATTAGTTCCTGAGGGCACTGTAACATTATAGGTTACCTGAGCAGTTGTAATTGTACTTAAAAACAAAGTGACAAATAAAAAAAGTAATAGTTTTTTCATAAGACATTTAATTTTAGTTATTAATTAATATTGAATTGCACAAATTTAATAAACTGAAAATTAATATTTATTATTAGAGATTATTTGAATTAATTTGTTATATGGTTGTTTATTAACAATATACATT
>CAZDSY010000061.1:3019-17336 GCA_964508285.1 uncultured Paludibacter sp. | reverse complement strand
AATCCTAATATTGAATGGAATGCAAAACAACTTGATAATACTGGGAATATAACTAATTTAAATTGTAATTAAAACATGAAAACACGTAATATAATATTTATCACTGTTTTATTAATTACAAATTTTCTTTCAGCGCAAGGAATCGTAAAAAGACAGTCGTTTACAATCAATTTAGAAGCTTATACAGGTACTTGGGAATATGTTTCAAGTAATGAAGGTTTCAGATTTACTTTTATAAATGGGACTGAAGATACTGATATATCTTATGGTTCATGCTTAATTGGTGATTACTATTATAGTAAAAACAATATGGTGTTAGATACCTATTCAATAAACAGTATTCCAACTATTTACTCTGATTTAACAAGGAAAACAATAATTATTTTTGCAACGAATGGAAAATTTGAGTCAGTAAATTTTGCTAACCCTAACGAACTATATATGCATTTCTACGACAAACAATTTAAAAAGAAAGTTTACAGTGGTAAAATTCAATTAATTTCTCCTACTCAGATTCGCTGGATACTTAGAGATGATGAAGGAGTTTATACCAGTGATGAAAAATGGGTAGAATCAGGATTTTCAGTTCCAACAGATGTAATTATGACAAAGAAAGAACAGCTTTTAGTAAGATAATATGTAGTACAATACTTATATATTACATCTGATAAAATCTTAATTAGTTAAATGAATCCTGATATTGACTGGAATACTAAAAAGTTAAATTCATTCGAAAATGGAATAAATATTAATTGCAATTAATAAATCGAATAAACATGAAAATAAAAAATTTAATATTATGCTTCATATTTCTTCTGAATACAACTACCATTGTTGAAGGACAAGGACTTGTTAAACGAGAAACATTCCCTGTCAATTTAGAAGCCTACCAAGGAACCTGGGAGTATATTTCCGGAAATGAAATATTCAGAATATACTTAAAAATTGGTGCAAAAGACACAAAAGTATCTTATGGTATATGTCTTTTGGGAGATTATTTTTACTCTAAAGGAAATGTAATACTAAGCACTTATTCTGTATCTGATATACCCGGAATATACAGTGATGTATCTGGTAACAATACCATTATTTATGCATCAAATGGCAAATACGAATCAGTTAAATATGCCAATCCAAATGAGTTACACATGTTCTTTTACGACAAACAACTAAAAAAGAAAGTTTACAGCGGTAAAATTCAATTAATTTCTCCTACTCAGATTCGCTGGATACTTAAAGATGATGAAGGAGTTTATACCAGCGATGAAGAATGGATAGAACCCGGTTTTTCAGTACCAACAGATGTAATTTTGACAAAGAAAGAACAGCTTTTATTAAGATGATCTATAGTTGTAATAAAGTTTTTCATCATCATTCAAAATGATTATTATAAATGGATAGTGAAGTTAAATGTAGATATTGTTATTCAGTAGAATATTGAACATTATTAATAAATGAACACAAAAAACGAGTTAAAACAACATACAATTGCCGATAGCTTTAGCTTCTCAGGCATAGGGTTACATACAGGTTTAAGCATAAACCTGAAATTTTTACCTGCTCCTGAAAATCATGGCATTCGTATTAAAAGGGTCGATTTGCCCGGACAGCCCGAAATGGAAGCCGTAGCCGATTATGTTGGACAAACTGTTCGGGGGACAGTGCTTGTTAAGGATGAAATGCAGGTTAGCACAATAGAACATGCAATGGCGGCTTTATATGCAATGGGAATTGACAATTGTCTGCTCGAAGTTGATGCGCCGGAGTTTCCGATTCTTGATGGAAGTGCGCGCTTCTTTGTGAATAAAATAATCGAAATCGGTATAAAAGAACAGGATGCGGAAAGAAATTTCTTCAAAGTTACGGAAGAAATTTCTTACACGAATCCTGAAACGGGATCGAAAATTTCCATTGTTCCTGACGATGCATTTAAAGTGGATGTGAAAATTGGTTTTCGCTCTAAAATGCTGAAAAGTCAGACTGCGGAACTAACGGATATTCGTACCTTTGGAACCGAATTTGCTGCTGCACGCACATTTGTTTTCGTACGTGAAATTCGTCCGCTGCTAAAGATGAACCTGATAAAAGGCGGTGATTTAAAAAATGCAGTTGTAATTTACGATGAACCTATTTCGCAGGAATCGATGGACAGATTAACCGAGAAACTCGGACAGCCTCGACTTGATGCAGCGCAACTTGGCTACATTACCGGCGATCTGCATTTTGAAAACGAACCCGCTCGGCATAAATTGATGGATGTGATTGGTGACATGGCTCTTGTGGGAAGACCGTTAATCGGGAGAATTACAGCCACGCACCCGGGGCATCGTACAAATACCGAACTTGCAAAACTTGTAAGACAGGCAATGATTAGTGGAAAATAGTTTATAGTTTATAGTTTATAGTAATTTAAATGATATCAAATTTAACAAATATACATCCGGAAGCGAAAATACACGAAAGTGTTACCGTTGAATCTTTTGTAACCATTCAAAAAAATGTGGAAATTGGCGAGGGAACATGGATTGGACCCAATGTTACCATAATGGAAGGCGCACGTATCGGAAAAAACTGCCGGATTTTTCCGGGAGCAGTTGTTGCTGCCATTCCGCAAGATTTAAAATTCCGTGGTGAAGAAACGCTGGCAATAATCGGCGATAACACCACCTTGCGTGAGTGTGTTACTGTGAACCGAGGCACTGCTGCAAAGGGTAAAACTGTAGTTGGAAACAATTGTTTGCTGATGGCATATTGCCATGTTGCTCACGACTGCCTTATTGGTAATTCAGTTATAATGTCGAACGCCACGCAATTGGCCGGCGAAGTTGAAATTGAAGATTTTGCAATATTGAGCGGTGGCGTGTTGGTGCATCAATTTACACGCATTGGCGCTCACGTAATGATTCAGGGAGGTTCAAAAGTTACAAAAGACGTTCCACCGTATGTTACAGCAGCTCGTGACCCTTTAGCTTACGAAGGATTAAATTCAATTGGACTGCGCCGGCGTAACTTTACACCCGATCAGATAAAAGTTCTTCAGGATATTTACCGCATAATTTTTCAATCGGGGAAAAATACAACAAATGCGTTGCAATTAATTGAAAATGAGATTCCTGATTGCCCCGAAAAATATGAAGTGTTGAATTTTGTAAGAAAATCGACAAGAGGTCTGATTAAAGGGTATGGAGAGTGAAATTATACGGAAATGAAAGTATGTAGGAATTAAAAATGTAAAATGAATTAAATTCTAAACGTCAAATGTAATTCCAATTCCATTAATTAAAAACAGTAACAAAACGCTGAAATAAAAAACTAAACACATAACGAATACTCCTCAATGTTCTTCCTTTTGGCGGTTAGGGGGTGATTTGGGGTAAAAATATATGTTTTATGGAAATAAAAAACGAAGAAACACCAAAGAAAAGCCTGAATTTTATTGAGGCAATGGTTGAACAGGATTTGAAGGAAGGTAAAAACGGCGGACGAGTTCAAACGCGTTTTCCCCCTGAACCAAACGGTTACCTTCATATTGGTCATGCCAAGGCAATTTGTCTTGATTTTGGCATTGCCGAAAACTACGGAGGAATTTGTAACCTTCGCTTTGATGACACCAATCCCGTAAAAGAAGATGTGGAATATGTTGATTCCATTATGGAAGACATCCAATGGTTAGGTTACAAATGGGCAAATGTTTTTTATGCATCCGATTATTTTCAGCAACTTTGGGATTTGGCAATTGAAATGATTAAAAAAGGAAAAGCCTACGTTGATGAACAATCGGCCGAAGAAATTGCACGCCAAAAGGGTACACCAACTGTTCCGGGAACTGAAAGTCCTTATCGAAATCGCCCTATCGAAGAAAGTTTGATTCTTTTCGAAAAAATGAACACAGGCGAAATACCCGATGGAGCTATGGTGCTACGTGCAAAAATCGATATGGCTTCGCCAAATATGCACTTCCGCGATCCGATCATGTATCGTATCATAACAACACATCCGCATCACCGTACCGGTTGGAAATGGAAAGCATACCCTATGTATGATTATGCGCATGGACAGTCCGATTATTTCGAAGGCGTAACGCACTCGCTGTGTACGCTCGAATTCGAAGTACACCGCCCGTTATACGATTGGTTTATCGATCAGTTTGCCGACTCTGATTATCGTCCGCGTCAAACTGAATTTAACCGCCTCAACCTCACTTACACCGTGATGAGCAAACGAAAAATGCTCCAATTAGTGCAGGAAGGTTTGGTAAGCGGATGGGACGATCCGCGTATGCCTACGCTTTGTGGTTTACGCCGTCGTGGATACACACCTGAAGCAATTCACAATTTTATCGACAAAATTGGCTATACAAAGTTTGAAGCGCAAAACGATATAGGTTTGTTGGAACATGCTGCCCGCGAAACGCTTAATAAATCGGCGCAGCGCGTTAACGCTGTGATTAATCCTGTAAAACTGATAATCACAAATTATCCCGAAAATCAGGTGGAATGGATGACTACCGAAAATAATCCTGAAAATCCTGAGGCAGGAACGCGCGAAATTCCTTTCAGCAGAGAATTGTATATCGAAAGGGAAGATTTTATGGAAGATGCTCCAAAAAAATATTTCCGTATGACTCCGGGACAGGAAGTGCGACTGAAAAGTGCTTATATAGTTAAATGCACCGGCTGTGAGAAAGACGAAAAAGGGAATGTAACAACGGTTTTTGCCGAATACGATCCGCTTACCAAAAGCGGTATGCCTGATGCAAACCGCAAAGTGAAAGGAACTTTGCACTGGGTTTCGGCGGCTCATGCCCTCAAAGCGGAAGTTCGTTTATACGACAGGCTTTTCAGTGTAGAAAATCCTTCGGTCGACGAGCGTGATTTCCGGGAACTTTTAAATCCTGATTCACTAAAAGTACTTACCGAATGCTACGTAGAACCTTCGCTGGCGGATGCGAAACCACTCGACCATTTCCAGTTCCAACGCGTTGGTTATTTCAATGTCGATCCTGATGCTGCAAATGGTAAACTGATTTTCAACCGCACAGTTTCCCTCAAAGATAGCTGGGTGAAAGAAATGAATAAATAATTTTTTTGATTCTTATATACAACCGGATTTCGACTGTCGAAATCCGGTTGTTTTTTATAAAAAGTAAAAATTTGGCTTATAGTTTTATCACATATACGTTGAATGATTTTGGCTGTAGCTGTACATCGAAGGTATTCCCGTTGAGTGAAATTTCGGTACTTACCGGAACAACTGCATCGGGCTTATCGAGTGTATTTTCAATATCCAAATCGGCTGATTTTAGAATTATGTGTGTGCCTTTGCGCTGCGCCGGTTTCAAACCATCAAAAGTATAGCTCACATTTTTACTTTCGCCGGATGTGTTGGCAATTTTCAGGTAAATTTCGTTTTTGTTTTTATTGAAAACTGAAGAAGCATACAGTCCATCCTGTCCTGTAAGTGGAGTTTTGCCATTCATTGTTTTAAGTATATGTGTGCCAACATAAGTACCGTATAGTTGTTGCACGTAATAATTTACTGATTTTACACTTCTCATATTATCAAACCAGATCAGGTCGGGACGCCACTGCCAGCCTTCGACATGCGCAAACAGAGGAGCATACGTACACATGTGTACCACATCGGCATTGCGCTCGAAACCAGTCATGAAGGCAGCTTCGCATAGTGCCGATTCAAAATTGTTTTTTCGGTTACGCGGATGACAGGCATATTCGCCGGCAAACACTTTCGGCCCTTTACGGTCGTAGTTATCGTAACGGGTTGCACCATCGAGGAACCATTTTTCAGGACGATAAAAATGCTCGTCCACCAAATCTACATTCAAACGTTTCATTTCAGGCCATAAATAATCGAAATCTTTGCCTTCGGAATTGGGGCCGGAACTTCCGATAATTTTCACAGTCGGATATTTTGCACGTACAGCTTTTATAAATGGTTCGAGTCTCTCGGGATATTCCGGTCCCCATTGTTCGTTACCAATTGCCAGAAGTTTCAAGTTGAATGGTTCGGGATGTCCCATATCGGCACGGAGTTTTCCCCATTTTGAGGTTACCGGCCCGTTGGCAAATTCAATCAAGTCAAGCGCATCTTGAATGTATTCGTGCAGTTCTCCTACAGCCACATGTGCTTCGCAGCATTCATTTTGAAATTGACAGGCAAGACCTACACTGATAACAGGTAATGGTTCAGCGCCAAAGTCTTCGGCAAGTTGAAAGTACTCAAAAAAACCAAGCCCGTAAGTCTGAAAATAATCAGGGAAAAATCGGTTCGTGAATGTATAATGCCAGCGGTTTTCGTTCAATTTACGATTTTCAACCGGACCTACAGAGTTTTTCCAGTTGTATCGGGTCTTGAGATCGGTACCTTCAACAATACAACCGCCGGGAAAACGAAATACTCCAGGTTTTAGGTCGTACAATGCTTGCGCAAGGTCTTTACGCATTCCGCCTTCACGTCCTTTCCATGTGTCAACCGGAAAAAGTGATATATGCTCGAAATCGGCAGCACCTTTCGAAGTAAAGAAAATGCGAATTTTCCCTTTTTTCTCCTCTTTACGAGCTTTGAAAGTTACCTGATATTTTTTCCATTCTCTTGAATTGATGGTAAGTTTCTCGTTACTGAACGGATTGTTTGCAGCATCAATCAGTTCAATTCTTATGGTTTCTTCCGGATTGTTTCCTGCAAGGCGTGCCCAAACAGAAAAACGGTATTCAGCATCTTTTTTTACTGAAATACCGAAAAAACCTTCGTTTTCCAATCCGCTGTGTTTATGGTCGTGCCCTGAATAACCAATCCGGATATAATGCGGATTATTTTCAAATGGTCCACCATTCATAAGTTTCACATTGCCAAAAATATTCCATCCCATAAAATTTTGCGGAAAATCGAAAGAACGGTTTTTAATCATTTCGGCATAAAGTCCGCCATCGGCTCCATAGTTTATATCTTCGAAAAAAATACCGTACATGGTACTTTGAATCAATGAGCCGGGTTTCTTAACATCGACATTGATTTTAGTTTGTGCGTTCAAACTCCATAAAAAGGCGGTTGCAATTAGCAACAGTAGCGAAATTCTGTTTTTGATCATGGTTGTTATGTTTAATTTTCGTTTAAAATTTTATATTCGTTATCAAATTGATTGACAAAGAAAACAATTAATTTGCTTAAGCAGGGCGACAAGTTTCTCATTTAGGTTGATTTTTTTAATCGAAAAATGAAACATTATTGAAAAAATTCTGTTGTTTGTTGTCATCAAATCCTGAATTAAAATCCTCAATCAGTTGTTTTTCCCATAAACGTACTTGGTTGAATTCCAAAATGTTTCGTAAAGCATCGGGTAAAGTATTTAGGATCACGAAATCCGACTTCGTACGCAATTTCGGATATATTCATTGCATGTGTCTCACGATTGATGATGATTAACTCGCGTGCTACATTGAGTCTGTAAATTCGAATAAACCTGCTTGCCGACTGTCCGGTAATATTTGTGAGTTTTTTATGGAGTAAACTCCGGCTGATATTCATAAGATCGATAAACTCGGGTACTTCAAAATCTGGGTCTTTGTAATTTTCTTTGAGCACCTTCATGGCTTTATCCATAAGTTTTTTGTCGGGCGATTCGTTGTCAAAATTCAATGCTTCGGTATTCATACTCTCCGCAAAATTCATTTGAAGGCGTTTGCGTTTATCGCTAAGGTTAGCAATTATGGCTTTGAGTAATTCTTCGTCGAAAGGTTTTACTAAAAAGGCGTCAGCTCCTTGCTGAAAACTATCAATTTGAGTTTCGACAGAAGATTTTGCTGTCAGCAGAATTACCGGAATATGCGAAGTAACAAAATTTGTTTTCACATTGCGGCAAAACTCTATTCCATCCATTTCAGGCATCATTACATCGCTGATAATCAAATCGGGGATATAGCGATTAGTTACCTCAAAGCCAACAGAACCATTTGGAGCTTCCATAATGTTATAATCGTCCGATAAAATTGAACGAATATATTTTCGCATATCGGTGTTATCTTCTACAATCAGAAGCAGTGGTTTATTTTCTTTAATTTTTAAATCAATTTTTTCGGGTTCTTCAGTTTGAGTTGCTACAAGCATTTCCATGGGTTTCCCATCCATGGTTACAATGGTTGAAATGCGACGTTCTACGGGAATAATAAAACGGAAACATGCGCCGCCTGAATTTATATTCAGCGCTTCGATAGTGCCATTATGTAACTCAATTATTTGTTTGCAGAGATAAAGCCCAATGCCGGTACCGCTCTGACCTGTACCGGAGTAAGCAGTAATTTGTTTGGACTGATAAAATCGTTCGAAAATTTTTTCGCGTTCTTCTTCTACAATTCCTTTTCCGCTATCTTTAACCGAGACGAAAAGTTTCTCATTTAGGTCTTTTTTATCAAAATAAGTTCCCGCGATAATGGTTATTATTCCGTAATCGGGAGTGAATTTAATGGCGTTCGATAGTAAATTTCCAATTACTTTTTGCAAATTATTTCTGTCAAAAAGCATTTCGGGAGAATTAATTCTGAATTTCTTGCGGAATGTAATACCACGATCTTTAGCCATTTCTTCGAAAGGAATTAATATGTCCTCCAGAAAATCGAGAAAATTCTGATTTGATTTTACAAGTTCCATTTTGCCCGATTCCACTTTGCGGAAATCCATCAATTGATTAATTAGTGAAAGGAGTAGTTGAGAGTTGCGGCGTACAATGTGTAGCTGTTCAAGCACTTTAGGGTTGACGCTCAATTTGAGTGCTCTTTCAACAGGCCCAAGAATCAATGTGATTGGTGTACGGAATTCATGTGTTATGTTGGTAAAAAATGCAATTTTATCAATGGTAGCTTCTTCAAGCTTTCGGGTAAGCTTCTCCAACTCTTCATTTTGAAGCATTATTTGGTGATTTTGCTCAATAAGTTTTTCATTTTGGCGTGAAACTTCTTCCTGATGTATCAGAAGATCGTCCATACTTAATTTAAGTTTACGAGCCTGCGCTTCGAGTTGTTCTTTCTGTTGCTCAATTTCTTTCGTGCGCTCTTCTACCAGACTGCGTAAATGTATTTCTTGATTGCGTAACATTCTTATGCGGGCAGAATAATAACTCAGCACTAAATAAACTGACAATATAAATATGCCGAGTAAAAACCACCATGTTTTATAAAAGGGTGGTATAATTCTAATTTTCAACGAAGTTATTAAGTCAGACCAAGTTCCATCAGCATTGGTACATTTAATTTCGAGTTCATAATTTCCGTGTTTTAAACTTGTAAAGTTAGCAAATCGCCTGTTCGAAGGAACTTCTTTCCAGTTTTGATCGAACCCTTTTAACCGATAAGCATATTTTATTTTATCGGTAAATGAAAAATTCAGGGCAGAAAACTCAATACTGAATGCTTTATCTGATTCTTTCAGTGAGAGTTGAACCGGATTGGTTTTGTCATATTTCATAAAACGTCTTTTATTTTCACTTTGAAAGGGAAATATTATTTGGTTTAATACGGATATTTTTGTTATTTCAGTTTTATTGTTGATGGCTGCTGGTAAAAACTTAAGCGGATCGAAAACAGTAAAACCGGCAGTATGCCCGAAATACATTTTTCCATCCGAAGCTTTCAGATATGCATCCCAATAAAACTGATTGGTAGCAAGTCCGTCCACTACAGTGAAACTTCGTGTGCTCCCTGTTTCGGGATGAAAGGTACAAATTCCCTTATCGGTACTGAACCACAAATTTCCGGTATCATCTTCAAGAATTCCGTAAATTACATTATCAATCAGACCGTTTTTTTCATCAAACTTTTTGATTGTTGTTTTTCCGTTGATGCTTTGTAAACTGTAAAGCCCGTTGCCATTACTTCCTAACCATATAGTTCCGGTGCGCGATTGGTGAATGCAATTTATTTTTTCTACAATTTTAGAGTCAGCTTTAGTCAATAAATAACGATAGTGCTGATATGCAAAACGACGTTTACGAACATCAGATTTATTTAAATAAATACAATATAAACCATTGCCGGTTCCAACCCAAAGTCTTCTATCTGAATCGATAAAAATTCCGGTTACTAATTGTATCGATTTACCATCAGAAAGTTTATTAAGTGCCGGATAAAATTGATTTGTTTCAATATCCAAAAAATCGAGTCCATCGCGCGTACCAATCCAAATGCCCTTATTAAGGCTGTCGTACTGAATGGCAGCTACAAAGTTGCTTGAGATGGCTCTTTCTTCCGAATCCTGATTAAATCTTTGATATACCGGTCGATATTTATCAGTATATTTTAACCTGCTAAGTCCATTTCCCCAGGTTCCAATCCAAAAATCCTTATTTTCATCCTGACATATCGCGCTTACCGAATTATGTTGCAGTGACTTTGGATTTCCTTGCTCTATTGTAGAATGTATAAATACATTAGTGCCTTTTTTACGAATATTTAAACCACCTTCAACCGTCCCAACGAGTAAATCACCATCGACATCTTCAAAAATTGCATTCACCGGATTTTTTGAGAGGCTTGAAGGATTGTTTTCGATATGAGAAATGTTTGTAAAAAAAGTTTGTGCAGGGCGAAGGAGGTTAACGCCTCCCTTATGTGTTCCAATCCACAGATTTTTACCATCAGCCAACAAGGAGCTAAGAAAATTATTATTAAGAACAGTACCTTCATTTTCCGAGTCTGTATTAATTTGCCTGAAATCATTGGAAATGTGGTTATATATGTTTAGTCCAATGAGTGTAGCCACAAGCACTTCTCCATCGGTATTTACTGTAATATCTGTTATAGTATTTGATGAAAGTGAATTTTTGTTATTTGGATCGTGGGTATAATAAAATGCTTCTTCGGTGTTTAAGTTAAATTTGAGTAAACCCATTGAAGTTCCTATCCAAAGCCAATTATTATCATTAAAAAGAACAGTAATTGTTCCATTTAAGTTTCGTAATGTTTTAGGAGTATCAACTCTTTTATAAACTCCGCCATTATCAGGTATCATGCGTATAATGTTATTATTGTCGCCAATATATACGCTTTTACCAACAAAACACAAAGATTCGACTGTAGAACTTCTTAATAATTGTTGTAGGTAATAATTTCCATTTTCAGTAGGCATAATCAAAGATAAACCTGAGGAATGTACAACCCACATATTACCATGTGTGTCACATTTTAAATATCTGATAAATTGCCCTGACAAATCAATCTCAGATTTAATTCTTGAAGATAAAGGATAAAGTTGACCGGTTTTGTAGTCATGGCAAAAAAGTCCGTTTTCTGAAGCAATCCAAAGGTTACCTTCTGCATCTTCTTCTACACAATTTACCACCTTAAGTGGGTACTGATAACCATTCCCTACACCGGAAAAATGTAAAAAATCGTACCCATCGTAACGGTCGACGCCGCTGGTAGTGCTAAACCAAATAAACCCACGACTATCCTTGTAAATGTGGTTAACATGATTGCGTGATAAACCAACATCGGCTGTAAGGTAGGTAACCGTATAGGATGAAAGCAAAGACTGAAAAGCTATCAGTATAAAAAATGTAAAGGATACAAGTCGTTTGATAGACATTGAGGTGATAAATTATTAAACGTACGAAAATAAGCAAATTGCATGAAATTTCAGTGGATAAAAATACAAACAATGGGGATAATTTGTTTTTTACAGACAGATTTGTTAAGCAACAATGAAAATTACATAAAAGTCAGAAAAATAAAGTTTTATGTTAAATTGAAAAAACATCCTCTATCAGGGCATTTTTGTCCGCATCAATACATTTAAAATTGCATACCTTTGCAAAAAATGAAATTATCTTCCATGAAATGTAAAACAGTTTTTTCATTGATTCTGATGATTTTTTGGCTAACGAATTTTAGCTCTTTAGCACAAAAAAGTATTATCATGCAATTTCGCGATGGTTCAGAAATTGGTCTGCAACTTGATCAACTGCAAAAAATTACTTTTAGTTCAGGAATGTTGCAACTTCGGAGTACATCCGATATTTTACAGTCGTATAAGGTTGAAAATATTCAAAAAATTCGATTTGGATTATTTTCTTCCGTAACCTCTCCTGAATTAAAGGTGAAACTTAATGTTTTTCCGAATCCCGCATCCGATTTTCTCATAATAAAAAATGCTCCATACGAAAACTTCACCGTAACAATTTTTTCTATCGATGGGCACTTACAAAAGCAGATCGTTACTAACATAAACCAACCTTTTGACGTATCAGATCTTCAGTCGGGAATGTATTTGCTTTGCATTAACCAGTTGACAATAAAATTCAGCAAGTTATGAGAAAAAATTTATTAGCAATAATACTTGTGTTTTTTAATGTTGCGATTTTAAAAACTGTGGCACAGGAAAATTTATATATTTACCGTTCAACGGGTTCACTTTTAAATTTTAAACTTGCCGACATTGATAGCTTGACCTTTGGTACAAATAATACACAACTTATTATTCACAAAACTGATGCGTCTATAGCGAGTATTCTTGTATCGGGTATCGACAGTATAAAAATTTTCGAAATTCCTACCATACCGTACAATCCCCCAACGTATTGGGACGATTATTACCTACAAGGTATATCTGCCTGGACAAGTCGTACAAGCTGGAATCTTGCAAATATTCACGATCCAACGGTTGCACGCTTTGGCGATTATTTCTATATGTATCAAACGGATGCTTCGTATGGAAATGTAACGAGCGGCAGAGGGCATTACCTTGGACATCGATCGAAAGATTTAGTGAATTGGTCTATTGTAGGTTTCCCAATGGCACAAACACCACCTACATGGATTAAAGATTCATTGAACGCGATAAGAGGACGTATGGGATTAGCTCCAATCAGCAGTCCGATTTATCTTTATTGGGCTCCGGTGGTACGCAATATTGGTGGGAAACTCCGTATGTATTATTCTGTTGTTATTGATAATTATATTAAAACCGGTTTGCCAAATACAACTGCAAACTTCGATAATTCATGGACTGAACGGGCTTTTATCGGATTAATGGAATCAACTGATCCAGCCAACAATGTGTGGGTTGACAAAGGTTATGTTATCAGTTCGGTAAGCGACAGAGTTACCGGAACTGAACCCTGGTACAGGGCGAGCACTTCCGATTGGAGCGGATATTTTAAATGGAATGCCATCGACCCGACTTATATTGTTACGCCAGAAGGAGAACACTGGCTGATATATGGTTCGTGGCATAGCGGCATTCCGGCAGTTAAACTCAATCCTGAAACGGGGAAACCCTATCAGTTGAATACGCTTGCCGATTATGGGACAAGAGTGGCTCGCCGTACAAATAGTGACACTAACCGGTGGCAAGCGCAGGAAGGACCGGAAATTATTTACAATCCCAAAACAAATTATTACTATCTTTTCCTTGCGTATGATGAACTTTCGGTTCGTTACAACACACGTGTGTGTCGTTCAAGAAGTATAACCGGACCATTTTTGGGTTACAACGGTGCAAACATTACATTGGGGGCAGATTGTTTTCCGATTATCACACATCCGTACAAATTCAACAATCATTCAGGTTGGGTGGGATTTTCACATTGTGCCGTATTTCAGGATACTGTATCAGGACAATGGTATTATGTTTCACAAGCGCGATTGCCTGAAAATACGAACGGAAACGCTTACAGCAATGCTATTATGATGGGCCATGTTCGGAAAATACTTTGGACCGACGATGGATGGCCTGTAGTGTTGCCTGAAAGATATGCCAATGTACCCCAAACAATTATTACCGACAGTGATCTTGTAGGAACCTGGGAACATATAACATTAAATTACGTTGCCGGTGTACAACAAACATCCACTACACTTACCTTAAATGCAAATTATTCTGCCACCGGAGCACTATCAGGAATTTGGAGTTTTAATACATACACACAAACGCTTACAATTGGCAGTCAGAAATTGAAAGTTTCACGAGAACTCGATTGGGAAGCCAATCCACGTAAACCAACAATTGTTTATGCCGGATTGAATTCTTCCGGAAGATCACTTTGGGGAAAGAAAGTAAACTGAAAATTGTAATTTTGTAGCTATAATATCTCTTGAAGATATTTTGATGGTTTCTAATTGTTTAGTTTCTAACGTTTTTTAAACCTATAATAAGTTGATTTTATAAACTAAACAAAGAATGTGTATAAACATTTACAAACAAAGGATTGTGAAGCCAATCACAATCCTTTTAAACCTTCTAGTTGCGGAGGCCCGACTCGAACGAACGACCTTTGGGTTATGAGCCCAACGAGCTACCACTGCTCCAC
>CAZDSY010000061.1:0-2919 GCA_964508285.1 uncultured Paludibacter sp. | reverse complement strand
CGACTCGAACGAACGACCTTTGGGTTATGAGCCCAACGAGCTACCACTGCTCCACTCCGCGATATTGTGAGTGCAAAGTTACAACAAACTTTGTGTTTTTCAAAATTATTTCTTGTTTATTTTTCTTAAATAAGTTCAAAGCGCCATGATTACATCAGCAGTAGTTTACTGTAATGCATACATTGCAAAACTTGCCAGCCAATGACTGCCACCATAATTGTCGTGGGTTATGTTAGGTAAAGTGGTTTGAATATAAAAATCTGCAGTTGAATTCAGTAATATAGTTATTGCCGGTTTACGGTAGAGATGAGCTGCAACACCTTTCAGACACCATGCTCTGCTGAATGCCAGTCCGTCCAAATGTACAATCTGATAGTCTTTCCGATCGCTCACGACAGGTAAAGTAAGAATCCGGTCAAGACTTCTTTTGTCGTAATAATTTGTCCACCAACGGGTGAATACTTTCGGAGAATAAATACGCCGCATTAAATCGGCTACAAGTAACGATGGACTGAAAAAGTCGCTGCCATCAGGTTCAAGATATGCCGGAATTTTACGATTATCGGCATAAAATATTTTTGCTTTTTCAACGATTTGGTTTTCGAAAGCAGTATCAATAACTGCTCTTGCCCAATCCAACGCAAACGCCAACCCGAACGCAGTGTTAGGATGTACTCCTGTTCGGTTAGGATAGGTTTGTTTCGGCAGGTAATTTTTCCAAAGTGTAACGATTTTTTGCGTAAGCGGAGCTAAATTGGTTCGCCATTCTTTTGCTTTTGGGTAATCCCATTTTAGAAGTTCTTCGTCCAGTTTCAGCAACCATGCCCAACCATAAGTGCGCTCGTAAGTAGAAGAGCCTGTATATTTTGCAAAATATTCGGCTTCCTGTACAATTTTTTCTTTCTGAAAAGAATTATCGAGTAGCGCTATTATCGAGTCTTTATTAATAATATCAGGAAAAATTTCAAGAATTTTTACCAGTAACCAATGTCCGTGTACACTGCTATGCCAGTCTAAACAACCAAAAAATGTGGGATGTAACTCTGATGGTAACAGTCGATGATCGGTTTCTGCATCGGACATGTGCGAAGTTTTATTCGGCCATTCCTGCGAAATACAGTTTAATGGCATTTGTGATAAGCGGTAAGCTGTAGATTCAGTTAATTGTTGTGCTTCAGAATTGATACATATCAGCCAAATAAATAGCGTAAAATAAATTTTGTATTTGAACATTATTCCTCGATATTTTTTTGCAAAATAATTTGATGTTCAAATATAGTGTTATTTTAATAAATTAATTATTGCATTAATCTCCGGAATTCAATTTATTTGATTTCAGAAAAATAAATTTAATTGTAAAAAAATTTTTTTTTACTTTTTTCACGTACCTCTACAAAAGTAAGATGAATGTTTTTAATTAAATAACCAATCTACACTTTCGTCCTTGCCTGTTCCGGCTAATCCTGCATTTCGCTGTTTAATTTCAGCATTTGTAAATCCTATAACCATAAGTAAACCTTTTGGAAGTAATAACTTATGTTTGCCTGCTTCGAAATAATAAGCATGAACATTAATGGTTGGCAACCCCTCAAAACGAACGGCGTTAAACAAAATCGGTTCTGCTTGTCCATAAATATTTGCCGAAGCATCGGTTTCGAGTTTTGGAGCTTGGGCAAAACGGCGATGATCATCACGAAAATAACCAATCAGCAATTTAACGGGTTTATCGGTTTCAAATTCTACTGTTGTTCCATTTTCACGTTGTGCATTAGCACTCATAAACCATGGCGACATATTAGCAAGTTCCGGTGCAAATTCTACAATTTTCGATTGATAATCGCTATATAAAGAATCGCCGGAACGAAATTTAACTGTCGGGTTATTGCTGATTAAACGGATTTCTGCAGGCGGAAGAGCCGGAATAATCGTTTTCGATTTTTGTGAATTTAACTGCGTTTTAAGCATAGCAAGGTTTTTCTTAAATGTTTCAAATTCTTTCTGATACAAAACGTTTAATTCTGCCCATGTTTTGTTTTTACCATCCACGCCACTAATAGGAATTGCTCGTTGTGCTGTTTGCATACTATTAGCATACCAATAAGTATTTTTGGTTAAGTCAACTAATTTTTTGTAATAAGCTAAACTCTCTTCCATGTATGGTATTGCCTCATCAAGATTTTTAATGTCATTTCCCCACTGATAGTCGAGAATCAGTTTGGCTGCTTTTACACGATAATTAAAAAAATAGGCAAACTCTCTGTAACAATGCATATCGTTGCGGAGTCGTTCAAATTCATCATTGTTTTTTGTGGTTGTTCCTTTTACTTCATCGATTGCAGCAACAGCAATGTCGCCATGTTTTACTACTTGTGCAATAATATCAAGCGGGAGTTCTCCTACGTGTGGTTGATGTTTCCATTCTTTTTCTACATATTCAATAAGTTTTTCGCCTTCGGGACCGCAACTTTCATAAAATCCGGGATATACCGTGTATTTATACGGATTAATTAACTGCGTTATAAACATGCCAAGCAACAAAGTCTGACGGTTACCTTCTGTAATTCCGAAACGTCGCAACAATTTGGGAGCGATTTCGCCGCTTTCGTCGTATGCAAGTTGAATTTTGTGAGCATCATCTTCGGGTATTCCATAAAAATCAGCTAATTGACGACTCCAATATCGAATTTCTTCGGTTCTGTTGCGTTTGCACTTCCACGCATATCGCGCCCATGCTTTATACCACATCCAGTCCCGATCGATTTGTTTCTGACGTTGTCCATCAGGTAACTTATCGGCTGTATAGGGCCAATCCCAGTATGAAGCCTGCGGATAAAGATGCAGCGCATTTGCTCCATGAATTTCATGCATGGCATTCACGGCTTTCTGTATAAACCAAGGCGAACTCCATCGCCAAGGTTC
>CAZDSY010000060.1:0-17401 GCA_964508285.1 uncultured Paludibacter sp. | reverse complement strand
GTAATTCTTGATCGATTTATTCCCGAAAAGCATATAATACTTATTGATACTGGACGGAACATTAGTTTTTTATTAAAGCGTGATACAGAAGACGAATTTAGGGCTGCCTTTAAGTTGATAATCACTGGAAATCGTTATATTTGCAATTATGTGAGCAATACACTTCTAAATAAAGTTGTTTCCAAAAAAACTAAACAAGAAAAACATAAACTGCTTACGGTTACTGAAACTGAAATTTTGAAAGAAATCACGTTGGGAAAAACCACAAAAGAAATCGCCTCAATCCGTAACGTAAGTATTCATACAGTTATGACACACAGAAAAAATATTTTCAGGAAAATTGAAGTAAATTCAGTTCACGAAGCAACAAAGTATGCTATGAGAGCAGGAATTGTGGAATTAGCGGAATATTATATTTAGAACAAAGAACAAAGAAAAGAAACTAGTATATTTGTCTTTATTTGTAAAATATAAATGCATAAATTGTACATGTATTAATAATGAATATCGCAGCTTTATTATCAGGAGGAGTGGATAGTTCGGTGGTGGTGCACCTGCTTAAAGAGGCTGGTTATACTCCGGATTTGTTTTATATAAAAATAGGGATGGATGATGACGAGTTATTACATTGTTCATCAGAAGAAGATATCGAATTAGCGAGTTTAATTGCCCGAAAATATGGTTGCAAATTAGAAGTTGTAGATTTACATAAAGATTATTGGGAAAATGTTGTAGCATACACCATAAACAAAGTTAAGCAAGGATTAACACCTAATCCGGATGTGATGTGCAATAAATTGATTAAATTTGGCGTTTTTGAGAAAAGAGTGGGTCATCAATACGAAAAAATTGCCACGGGGCATTATGCTACTATTGCGGAGATAAACGGTAAGGTGTTTTTATCCACAGCAAAAGACCCGGTAAAAGATCAAACAGATTTCCTGGCGCAGATTGATTATTTACAAGTGTCAAAGTTGATGTTCCCTATAGGGCATTTGATGAAAAGTGAAGTGCGCGAAATTGCCCGAAAAGCCGAATTGCCCAGTGCTAAACGACAGGACAGTCAGGGAATATGTTTCTTGGGAAAGATAAATTACAACGATTTTATACGTCGCTATATGGGTGAAAAACCAGGACCGATTGTTGAATTTGAAACCGGTAGAATTATCGGACATCACAAAGGTTACTGGTTTCATACTGTTGGACAACGAAAAGGTCTTGGAATTTCAGGAGGTCCATGGTACGTGGTAAAAAAAGATATGGAAGCAAATATCGTGTGGGCTTCGAAAGGATATGGAGTTGAAACGCAATATGGAAATGAATTTATGTTAAGTGATATGCACTTTATTACTGAAAATCCGTGGAATAATGAAGTTGACGAAATCGACATTACTTTTAAAATCAGGCATACGCCTGAATTTACGAAAGGAAAACTAATTAAAGCCCCGAAAGGTTATATTGTGAAATCACAAGCACCTCTTCAGGGAATTGCTCCCGGGCAGTTTGGCGTAATTTACGACGAAAATTCGAGGATATGTTTTGGGAGCGGTGAGATAAGCATAAACCGGTTTATTTAAGTATCAACAAAGCAAAATGAAGAAGCTTTTATTAATATATTCTATAATTCTAATACTACAGGGGGGGGTAAATTTATTTGCTTCTGTTAAAGTGAATTTTGCAGAATTAATTTTGAAAGAAAAAAATGAGTCAAATTTTTGGATTGAAAATCAAAACTTAATAAACCAAAATGCCGGCATTCAAAAAATAAAATCTGCCAATGAAGCACCTTTTACCTCAAGCTGGAACATTGATATTTCAACAACTACACTTAGTTATTGTGGTGGAGCAAGTAAGTATATTCCACTATTAATAACGCCTAAAGATACTACACTTGCAACATATAGAATAGAATGGGGAGATGGAGATTTTACTGCTGGTAATTACCAATTAATTAAATCTCGTCCTCATGTTTATTCTACATATGGAGAATATACAGTTACAATGACTTTTGGTAATAATCCTCCTTTTCAATACATAGCTTATTATGGTCTTGCTCCAAGTGTTAAGATTATTGGACCCCAACTTAATCAGTATTGTGTAGGTGACTCTATTGAATTAAAAGTTTTTGGAACTGAAAATAATCCCAAAGGAACAAAATATGAACTGATATTTACAAATAGACCGGATTCTGTTTTAAGATTTGGAGAGAATAATCCTTTACCTCAAACATTAAAACATGTATTTAAACAAATTGGTTCATGTGGATTTATTTACAGAACTGGCGATGGTAAGTCTTATGAGAATGCTTTTGGTGTAATAATAAAAGCAATTAATCCTTGTAGTCCCCCCAATGGTGTACCAGATCAGGCAGGACCTTATTATGTTTCATCAGTACCTAAATTTAATAATAAAAGAGATACGATTAAAACCTGTGTAAATAAAACTATAAAAATTAATAACTTAGATGAAGCAAAAACAACTCCTTTTGTGGATGCACAAGGAATAAGCACTTGTCAATCTTCATTTAAAAAGAGATGGATAATAACTCCCGGATCTGGGTGGGTATTAAATCCAAATCAAACATTGGGTTACACAACAAATCCTACATCCCCAAATAATCCCAATTTTTGGGAAAATGGTTCAACTGAATTAGATATTACCTTCACTCAGGCTGGTTTATATGAAATAACTGCATTATTGGCGAATCAATGTTTTACTGAAAGAGTTCCTCAATTTATTAAAGTTGATCCGATTATTAATCCCCAAATTAATGAAATTTCAAAAACAGATATTTGTGGAAATATTAAAATAGCTTTAGAGAATACTACTCCAATAAATCCTGCCGATTATACCGGTACTCCTAAATTTTACTGGACTGTTTCATCTCCGGGTAAGTTTATTAATAATACAGATAGAAATTCTTTAAAACCCGAATTTGAACTACCGCAAAGAGGAGTATATACGATAACGCTTACTTATACGGGAACTTCATGTGATGATGTTTCAACAACTGTAAATTATACAGTAAGAGGTGCTCCTACTGTTTCAATTAATCCTATGGATACGTGTTTGAGCGGAAGTTCGGTCGATATAAAAGCCACTGCTACTATAAATGACTTTGGAGAAAGACCCACAGCATATAGATGGACTATTAAAAACAGTAATGGAACAGAGATATTCACTGATACAAATGAAGAACCAATATTTACTTTTAATCAAATTGGTGTTTATACAGTTCAACTCGAAATTGTTAACAGTTGTGGACCAACTACAACATCACGAACTTTTGAAATAGAACCCCAGCCAACTATTTCATCTGTAAGTAGTCTAACGGTTTGTGAAAATAAAGTAATACCTACAATTAATTTTAACGTTTTAAATGCCAGTCAAGGTATTCGATGGGTTAACAGTAATACAGCTATTGGTTTGCCTCAAAGCGGAACATCTACAAGTGGGAATGAGCAGCTACCATCGTTTAAGGCATTAAATCCCGGAAATACACCCATTTCAGCAACAATTACTGTTTATCCCTTAAATATTGGGTGTCAGGGAAATCCAATCAGTTTTACTATCACTGTAAATCCTTCGAAAGATACAGGATTACATAAAAAATATGAATACTGTTATGGAGAACCTATTACAGATATCAAAGTTTTGTATAATGGTATAGAATCAAATGTTGCAGCTTCGTACCAATGGTATAGATATAAACGAGGTGAAAACGGTGTACCTATTCCAAACGAAACTTCAGCAACTCTGAAACCTTTAAATATAGTTGATACAATCTATTATTATTGTGAAATTACAGGGTGTGGCGGTGCTATTATCAAATCGAACCCTGATACTATTATTATTCATCCTGCTGCTATTATCAGTGATTATAGCCGTTTATGCAAATCAGGAGTTCCTGCAAATTTTACACCGATTAATGGCACTGATGGTTCCATTCCTATGCAAACAACATATACATGGAAAATTGATATTGCAAATACTGACCCAAGAGTTATAGGAGCCAGTGATAATTTAATTCCTGTGAGTGCAATTTACGATACACTATCATTACCTGAGGGATTTAACGAAGCATTTGTAATGGTTAAATACTTAGTAACTGCCAAAACCGGAAAATGTGAAGAAACTTTTACCATTGATGTTAAAGTAATACCAAATATTACCGCAGATATAAAACTTATTCCCATAAAATGTTACGGAGGTACCGGAAGTATTGATATTTCTAATATCGTAGGTATTATTGGAAAGAATACCCAAATTGAATTATGGAAAAATCAGGTAAAAGAATCTGAAGTAATAATTTCAGATACAAAATATAATTTCCCCGGATTGCTGAAAGGGAACTATAAAATTATTATAATTGATAAAGATAATTATTTGCCTGGAAGTGAATTTGTAATGGATAATCTGATTCTTGGTGAACCTGAACAAATAGCAATAAGTTCAAATATCAAAAATGTAACCTGTTTTGGTGCTAAAGATGGTTCAATTAATGTTACCGTTACAGGAGGTACACTTAATAGTGGAAATTCATATAAATATAAATGGGAACAGAATACCGGAACAGGTTGGCAAATTTACACCGATTATGTTAATTGGAAAAGTATAACCGAACTTGTTAGAGGTTTTTACAGGCTTACTGTAACTGACGACAATAATTGTTTGGATCAAAAGGAATTTTTTGTTTCTGAACCAAATCCACTAAACTTTGATCATGTATCTTTTTCAATTGAAGATTGCGATGGTGTTTTAAATCCCAGTGGTAAAATAGTTGTTTCCAATCCGAGAGGTGGTACTGTAATGTATTCAAGTAATTATCAGTTTAAATACAGACAAAATAATGTTGAAACTAGTTACATGAATATCGATGAGATTAATTCAAAGTTGAGTAATATTCAGGAAGGAAAATACTTTGTTACGCTTAAGGATGATAATAACTGTGAGTTTACCAAAGAAATTAATATAAACAGAATACCTGCTTTGGTTGCATTCATAAATTCAGATATTATTTATGATTGTGGTAATACCATTACGAGAAAATATACAGTTACAGTTTGGGGTGGAGTACCGCAATATTCTGTAAAATGGTTTGCCGGCAATAATGAAATAGGTTCGGGTTTTGAATATACACCTCCAAGAGAATACAATAACGTAAATATTACCGTTAAAGTTACCGATCAAAGAAATTGTATTTATACTTTGGTGTTAGATGCATTTCAAGCTGATGTTCCGATATTCGACTGGTATTATAAGAAAAAACCTGGTTGTAACGAATATGAATTTATAGCTCAAATTTCAGATGTTATTGGTTCGAATTATGAATTTGTATGGGATTTTGGCAGAGGTGAAGAAATAACCAAAAGTATGAGTATAACTCGAAATCTTGATGGATATCCGGTTAATTCAGCCACAGGTAATTTTGAGGTGAGTTTAAAAATTCTACGCTTCGGTTGTGCTTACCCTGTGAACGTAAAAACAATTCCTCAAAATTCAGTTCCAAACATTGAATTAATACAAAATGGGGCTTCTGAAGTTAATGATGTGTATTGGTTTTGTAAGGGAGATACAATTACTGTTACTGCCACCGGAGCAAGTTCATATTCATGGAGTACAAATTCTAAATCAAATTCAATAAGAATTTACGATGAAGGTATTTATACAGTTTGGGGGATTAATGGAATAGGATGCTTATCGAAACGTACATTTGAAACAAAATTTTACAATCAACCTTTTTCAATCATAGCTACACCCCAAGAAATTGAATTGGGAGAAACAATTAAATTTTCAGTAGAACCAATTATTCCTTTTACGCAGGAATACAAATGGAATTTTGGCGATGGAACAACAGGAAGTAGCTCTGAATCTTTTATTGAACATTTATATAAAACATTTACGCAGGATTATTTTAATGTTCAGGTAAAAGTTATAACCCGTGAAGGTTGTACCGAAGAGGCTTCAACTTCTGTTAAAGTCAATATTGAAAACATACCTAACACAATAATACCTGAAGGCTCCATGGAATCAAATCGCATATTTATGCCAGGTTGCAGAGTTCAGGTTTACAATAGAAATGGTGTCCTTATTCATCAGGGTGATAATGGTTGGGATGGTAAATACAATGGAAAAATAGTAGCAAGCGATACCTATTTTTATATTCTTACATATTCATCAAAAGGTAAGTTGCAAACACGGACAGGATATGTTACAGTACTACGTTAGCGAAAAAACATAATGAGATACACGATATTAATTTTATTTTTGCTTTGGAATAGTTTGCACTTGGTTGGGCAGTCAAATATCCGTTTTAATAATTTTTGGGATCATCTATACACTGTTAATCCTGCTGCTATCAACGATTCGTATTTTGGTGAAGTGAATATGGGTACAAGAAAACAATGGGTGAATTTTCCCGGTTCTCCTGTTACTATGTTTACTGCAGCTTCATTGTATTTAGAGGATATATATTCGCAGTTTGGTATACAGGTTACAGCCGATAAAATTGGATATACTACAACCTCCGATATTAATGTTTCTTATGCATACGCTGTATATTTAAATCAATTGTGGCAATTAAATTTAGGAATTTCAGGTAAATTCCAGTCTTTCAGTTATGATATTAGTAAGATTATTACAACAAACCCTAATGAAAATTTTTTCAATTCATTCCGTTCTAACGATGTTAATCCAAACATTGATTTAGGTTTTGAATTTTCTCATTATAATTGGCGATTTGGTGGTGCATCACAAAATTTTTTATCGTTGTTTAAAGAAATGAAAATTAATGATATACACCTAAATTCGAATTTGTTATATGCTTTATACAAACAAAATACCAGCGATTATGTGAATTTTGGAGGTGGAGTGGCTGCCTTTCAAACCGGAAATGTTTTGCAGGCTGAAATGAATTTATCAGCCTTTTTTAAACGCACTACCGAAGATAATGCTTTTCAGATTGGCGGATTTTATAGAACATGGCACGAAATGGGAGTACTTTTTGGTATTCACTTCGACCGTTTAAGAATTTTTTATAGTTATGACTTTAATGTTGGTCAAATCTACAGAAAATCACTTGGAACGCACGAAATGATTTTATCCTACAAACTTAATCGTACCTATAAATGCCGGAATTGTTGGTATTAAATTACATAGCGTAGAAATTGTTCTGCTTCACCTATTGAGTTTATTTTTCCTACATCAATCATTTTGTAATCTTCAGGTTCATATCCTCTGAAATAATATTCTTTACATTTATCGATATAAAAGTTTGTAATAGAAAAAACTTTATCGGTGTAGTCCATCAAATAAAAAATTTTCGGGGATAATATCTGTATTCCCGAAAAAGCAAGTTTATGAAATAACTCAGGTTTCTTTAACGTTTTAGGCTTAATTTCACCTGTTTTTTCATTTATCCAGCCGTATAGTCTTTCGTCATCGTCAAATAAAAAGTAACGGAAGGTTTCACGTTTGCTTACTGTTAACGTTCCGATGGCGCCACTTCTAAGGTGTTCATTGTAAAGATTTTTTAAATCAATATTCGATAAAATATCCACATTGTGCACTAAAAATGGTTTGCCGTCATCAAAAAACCATTGTGCTTTTTTTAATCCGCCACCGGTGTCGAGCAATAAATTACGTTCGTCTGATATCTCAATTCTGATTCCAAAATTGTTTTTTTCTTTTAGAAAATTAATAATCTGATTAGGAAGATGATGTACATTAATAATTATTTCATCAAAACCTGAATCTTTTAGTTTTTCAACAACATGTTCAAGTAAAGTTTTACCTGAAATCGGAACCAAAGCTTTTGGAATTGTATCAGTAAGTGGCTTTAAACGAGTTCCCAAACCCGCTGCAAAAATCATTGCTTTCATACAGCCGTAAACTTTTGTTCAATATTCTGTTCCCTGTGAATCAATTGCACTTCCACGCCGAATTTCTGATGAATGTGCTCTGCCATTTTTTGCGCTGAATATACAGAACGATGCTGACCGCCGGTACAACCGAAACTTACCATTAAGTTGGTGAAGCCACGGTCGATATAGCGTTTTACCGAAGCATCAACCAGATTGTACGCATTTTCAAGGAAAGTAATTATTTCGCCATCTTCTTCAAGGAACTGTTTTACAGATTCGTCTAAACCTGTGAAATATTCAAATCGCTCATATTTACCCGGATTATTTACAGCACGACAGTCAAATACAAATCCACCTCCATTGCCGGAACTGTCGGCTGGGATACCTTTTTTGTAAGAAAAACTGTAAACTCTCACCACAAGGGGTTTTTTTACGGCAACTTCCCTGAATTGCTCAAGTTGAGTCATTGATCGAAGTATTTCAGTCAGGTAAGGATATTCCGATCTTTCTTCTTTCAGAATTTCCCGTAAATTTTCGATGGCAAAAGGTATACTTTGCAAGAAATGAGGTTTCTTTTCAAAATAACCCCTGAAACCATACGCTCCAAGCACCTGTAAAGTGCGGAACATTACAAAATGTTTCAAGCACTCCCTGAATTCTGTTTCATCAAAGTGTATCAGGTTTTTGAGGGAGTCGATGTATATTTGAAGTAGTTCTTCTCTCAAATCTTTTTTATAATTAGCTTTTGCCTGCCACAGAAAAGAAGCAATATCGTATTGCATCGGTCCTTTTCGTCCACCCTGAAAATCGATAAAGTATGGTTCGTCGTTTTTAATCATCACATTACGGCTCTGAAAATCACGGTACATAAAAGCCGTAGTTTTCGTTTCAAGTAAAATTTTTGCCAGAATATTGAAGCTATCTTCAAGCAAATTCTCTTGAAAATCAAGCCCTGAAGGCTTCAAAAAGCAATATTTAAAATAATTCAGATCCCATAAAACTGAGCGTTCGTTAAATTCCGATTGGGGATAACACACACCAAAGTCAAAATCTTCGGCACCTTTAATCTGTACGGAAGCAAAAATCCGAATGGTTTTCCGGAGCATTTCCTTTTCGTTTTCCGAAAAAACACCCGTTTTTCGTCCGCCGGAAATATAATCGAACAGTAAAGTATCGCCCAAATCTTCTTGAAGATAAAACATACCATCGACTGATTGCCCTAAAAATTTTGGCACTGGGAGCCCTTTAGCGTGAAAATGTTTAGCAATCTGTATAAATGCCCGGTTTTCTTCATGCGAAGTACCTGCAACTCCGATAAGTGAAGTATTTTGGTTTGATAAACGATAATATTTACGATTCGAACCTGCTGCCGAAAGTTCTTTGACAATTAAAGCATCTTCTCCTGTTTGCTGTCGAAATAAAATTTCAAGTTCATTCATTATTGCTTAATTTTTTTTTACAAAGATACAAACATACTGCGAAATGTAATTCCGTTCATAAGAAATTCAATTTCTATATTTATTCAATCTCTAATAAATAAATTAATTAGCAAACACTTGAGTTAAAATAGAAAAAATGTGTGCTTTTTTTTGTACTTTTGCACTTCAATGAATAAATAAAACTATGAGTGTAGAACTTAGTGAACAAGAACAATTCAGACGTCAAAGTCTGAATGAATTACGCAAACTTGGCATCGATCCTTATCCTGCCGCACTGTATCCAACCAACGCATTTTCCACCGATATAAAAGCTGAATTTAACGATGAGGCAGAACAACCCCGCAAAGTTTGTATTGCCGGCCGAATAATGAGCCGGCGAATAATGGGCAAAGCTTCTTTTTTCGAACTGCAAGACTCCAAAGGACGTATTCAGGTGTATGTGAGTCGTGACGACATAAGTACCGAAGCACAGCCCGAAATGTATAACACCGTTTTTAAGAAATTACTTGATATAGGCGATTTTGTTGGTATTAAAGGTTATATTTTTCGTACGCAAATGGGCGAAATCAGTGTTCATGCACAGGAACTTACCGTGCTTTCAAAATCACTTCGTCCCCTTCCTATTGTTAAATATAAAGATGGTGTAGCTTATGATGCCTTTGAAGATCCCGAACAACGTTATCGTCAACGATATGTCGATTTGGTTGTTAACGAAGGAATCAAAGAAATTTTCATTAAAAGGACAAAAATATATAACTCCATGCGGGAATATTTCAATGCACAAGGTTATATTGAAGTAGAAACCCCAATTTTACAGTCAATTCCCGGAGGAGCTTCTGCACGACCGTTTATTACCCATCATAATGCTCTTGATATTCCGCTTTATTTGCGAGTGGCTGACGAACTTTATCTGAAAAGATTAATAGTTGGAGGATTTGAAGGCGTATATGAATTTTCAAAAAATTTCCGTAACGAAGGAATGGATCGTACGCACAATCCTGAATTTACAGCAATGGAAATTTATGTAGCTTACAAAGACTACAATTGGATGATGGAGTTCACAGAAAAAATGATCGAAAAAATTTGTCTTGATGTAAATGGTACTACTGAGCTTCTGGTTGGAGATAAAGCTATCAGTTTCAAAACACCATTTAAGCGTGTTACCATGATTGATGCCATTAAAGAACATACAGGTATTGATATCAGTGGCATGAACGAAAGTCAGTTACGTGAAGTTTGCAAGCAATTGCACATTGAAATTGACGAAACTATGGGAAAAGGGAAGCTGATTGATGAAATTTTTGGTGCAAAATGTGAAAGTAACTATATTCAACCAACATTTATTACTGATTATCCACGCGAAATGTCACCTTTGTGTAAACGACACCGCGATAATCCGGAACTAACCGAACGATTTGAGCTTATGGTGAACGGAAAGGAACTGGCAAACGCATATTCTGAATTAAACGATCCGATAGATCAGCTTGAACGTTTTCAGGAACAATTACGACTGAGTGAAAAGGGCGACGATGAAGCAATGTTCATCGACATGGATTTTGTACGATCGCTTGAATATGGTATGCCGCCAACTTCAGGAATGGGAATTGGAATGGATCGCCTTGTAATGTTGCTAACCGGGCAACAAGCTATTCAGGAGGTGCTTTTCTTTCCGCAAATGAAGCCTGAAAAAGCTCCTAAAAAAGAAGGTCCCGAAAAATTTATTGAAATTGGCATACCTTCAGAATGGGCTGAAGTAATTTTAAAAACCGGAATTACTACTGTAGATGCATTAAAAAGTTTAAATCCAAATAAACTCCATCAAGATGTGTGTGGTTTTAATAAAAAACATAAACTCGGACTAATTAATCCTACAAAAGAAGAAGTTGAAAGTTGGGTTAAAAAGTAGGAGACAACGAGACGAGTGAACGAGAAAACATTAATACTATAAGAATAATAAGGACGACTCAATAAATTGATGCTAACAATCATATCCTTTTTCCCCCGTTAACTTGTGTACTTGTTTATCTGCTTATTAAAATATTATGAACGAAAAAAGTAAAATAGCTGTATTAGGTGGTGGAAGTTGGGCAACGGCAATTGCTAAAATTGTGCTGGTTAACTCAACTGAGATTAATTGGTATATGCGCAGGCAGGAACAGATTGACGATTTTATTCGTTCAAGTAAAAACCCATCTTATCTTACCGGAGTGAAATTTGATACCGAAAGAATTAGATTTACCAGTAATATTAATCATGTAGTTGCTACTTCCGATATATTAATTTTTGCTACGCCATCCCCTTTTTTAAAACAACATTTAAAAAAACTACACAGAAAATTAAACAAAAAGTTTATTGTGTCGGCAATAAAAGGTATCGTACCCGAAGAAAACATGATAATGTCGGACTATTTTGAGCAGGTTTATAACGTTCCTGCTGAAAATATAGCAGTTCTTGCCGGCCCGTGTCATGCAGAAGAGGTTGCACTCGAACGACTTTCATATCTTACAATTGCTTGCAAATCACGCGAAAAAGCAAGAATTTTAGCCCAGCGTTTTAATACTAACTTCGTAAATACATCGGTAAGCGATGATGTGGTGGGCATTGAATACTCATCTGTAATGAAGAATATTTATTCTATTGCTTCAGGGATTTGCCATGGCTTAAAATATGGCGATAATTTTCAGGCTGTACTTGTTTCAAATGCTATTCAGGAAATGAACCGCTTCTGTAATGCTACCAATCCCAAACATCGCGACATTAATGAACCTGCTTATTTAGGTGACTTACTCGTTACAGCCTATTCAAAATTCAGTCGTAACAGACTTTTTGGAACAATGATAGGCAAAGGTTACTCCGTTAAAACCGCCCAGCTTGAAATGGAAATGATTGCCGAAGGTTATTATGCCACCAAATGTATTCATGAACTAAACGAAAAATTCCAGGTTAATATGCCTATTGTTGATGCTGTGTATAATATTCTTTACAACAGAGTTTCTCCTTTGTTGGAAGTCAGAAAATTGACGGAAAAATTAATGTAATTTTTTGCTGAATTTCTTTAAAAGGATAAGAATTCCTGAAGAAGGCGTTTGTATCTCATTTTTTTTAATTTCTAAGAAAGATTAAGTAACTTATTCAATTTTAACATATTCTGAAATTCTTTTTCGGAATTTTCAGAGATTAATACAGAAAATATGGAACATATTAAACTCTCAATCGACAAAGCTTTTGGTTTTGTTTCTGAACAGTCAGTAGCTGAATACAAATCAAAAGTAGCTGCGGCTAATGCATCCTTGCATGATGGAACCGGAAAAGGAAACGATTTTCTTGGATGGTTGAATCTTCCATCGTCTATTGATGAAGCACATTTGGCTGATGTGGAAAATACAGCAAAAATTTTGCGTGAAAATTGCGAAGTAGTTGTAGTAATTGGTATTGGAGGTAGTTATCTTGGAGCTAAAGCAGTAATCGATGCACTTTCCAACAGTTTTGACTGGCTGTTGACAGAACGAAAATCGCCGGTAGTCGTATATGCAGGACAGAACATTGGCGAAGATTATCTTTACGAATTACAGGAATTACTGAAAAACAAAAGATTTGGTATTATTTCAATCTCAAAATCAGGTACAACTACCGAACCTGCACTTGCTTTCCGGTTGTTAAAAACTCAACTTGAAGAACAACAGGGAAAAGAAGCCGCAAAAAAATTGATTGTAGCAGTAACCGATAAAGCACGTGGAGCGCTCCGTACGCTTGCAGTTCAGGAAGGTTACAAAACTTATGTTATTGAAGATAATATAGGTGGAAGATACTCTGTACTTTCACCGGTTGGTTTGTTGCCAATAGCCGTTGCCGGTTTTGATATTCGCCAATTGGTAGCAGGTGCAGTATATATGGAAAAACTTTGCGGCACCAAAACTGCTTTTGAAGAAAATCCGGCCGCTGTTTATGCTGCTGTGCGCAATGAACTTTACAAAACGGGTAAGAAAATTGAGATTCTTGTCAATTTCCATCCCAAATTGCATTATGTATCGGAATGGTGGAAACAACTTTATGGCGAAAGCGAAGGGAAGGACAACCTTGGTATTTTCCCTGCTTCTGTAGATTTTACTACCGATCTTCATTCAATGGGACAATGGATTCAGGAAGGCGAACGAACCATTTTTGAAACCGTTATATCAGTTAATGAGCCAAACTATACCAAAATTTTCCCCAACGATGAAGCAAACCTTGATGGTTTAAACTTCCTTGCAGGTAAACGTGTGGACGAAGTGAATAAAATGGCAGAACTCGGTACCATGATTGCTCATATCGATGGTGGAGTTCCTAACCTAAAAATTGAACTTCCAAAACTTAACGAGTATTATCTTGGTGAGTTGCTGTATTTCTTCGAAAAAGCATGTGGTATCAGTGGTTATCTGTTGGGTGTTAATCCGTTTGATCAACCCGGAGTAGAAGCTTATAAGAAAAACATGTTTGCATTGCTTGATAAACCAGGCTTTGAAGAAGCCTCAAAAGCAATTAAAGCACGAATTTGAAAATAACTTTTTAAACAACAAAATAGCGCTTCCGTTTTGAACTCTACCCCGAAAGTAATACAAAAAACTTTTGGGGTATTTTATGGTTAAAATAAAGCGAAAAATCTGAAGTATTTTTATTCAGATAAAATTAAGGTTGTTAAAAACGTAAAAGCTAATACAAGCCTTATTTTACACTTTGATCAAGGATGGCATTATGAGCACTCAACTTATCAAAATATTATGAAAAACAGAAGTATAACCCAAAAAATGTCCAGAAAAGGAAATTGTTTAGATGATGCTGTAATAGAAAACTTTTTGTCATTCAAAAATAAGAATTGCTATATTTGCAAATGTTCTCTTCATTCAAACATTATGAAACTGAACTCGAAAAATACATTTCTAATTGTAACAATTTCAGAATCAAATATTAACTAAAAGGACTGAGTCTGATAAACTTTCAAACTCAGTCCTCTAAAATTTAATTATTAATCGGTTCAACTTTTGATGGCAAACCAATTGTTGATGTGCCTATTTGTAAATTATAAATTAAATCTATCTGTGTGCGATTGGGTCAGCCTTACCATCCGGATCGCCTTTTACATAACCATCTATATTAATATTTCCAAGTAATAATAAGCCGGCCACATGGGGACTTGCCATAGAAGTTCCGGACAGTGTGGCATAACCTCCATTTAAGTATGTTGAGTAAACAGACACACCCGGGGCACAAAAATCAATTGGTGGATTGCCATAATTAGAGAACGATGCCCAAGAATCAGTAATGTCCATAGCAGAAACTGTAAATATATTTAGACCGTTTACCCGAGCAGGTGAATGATTATTTGCATTATCAGATTCGTTACCGGCTGCCAATGCAAATTTAACTACGGCAGATGCATTTAAAACTGCCAAATCGAGAGCATCAGAAATACCCCCCCCTAAACTCATATTCGCAACATCGCCGGCTTTTCCATTAGCTTTTACATAATCAACACCTGCAATCACTCCAGCAGTTGTTCCACTACCTTTGCGGTCGAGTACCCGAACAGAAACAAGTTTTACGCCGGGGACAACACCTACTACACCGATAGTATTATTTTTAGCACCAATAGTACCTGCTACATGTGTACCGTGCCCATTTTGATCATCAGGAGTGGTAGATGTACTAATAAATGAACGCGAACGTGCGACATCGACATTTAAATCAGGATGATCAAGATCAATTCCACTATCGATAATCCATGCAGTTGCTGTTGAGGATGCAGTTCCACCACCTCCAACACGGGTAATACCCCAGGGAACAGATTGCACAACAGGAGTCGGAGCCGGTTTTCCCGTCGCATTTATCGGAGATAGAACAATAAACTGATCCTGTTCCAAAATTTTAATTTCAGGATCATCTGCGAGTTGTTTTGCCTGACCTTTGTTTAGTCGAACAGTAAAACCATTAATTGCAGATTGGTACGTTTCTTCGGTTTCAGCATCAATATTATACTTTTTTAGCAAACCAATTGCTTTACCTTTTACTTTATCTATTCTTTCAGACAAAGCAACCTGTGTATTTACTGCTTCGTTAAGTACAACAATATACTTGTTAGTAGTACCAATGTTAACAATAGCAGGAATACTTTCATCGTTAGAAACAATAGACTCAATGTCTGTTTTTGTACAACCAGCTAAAAAGAGCAGTGAAAATCCTGCTAAAACGAAATACTTTAATTTTAACATAATGTAATCAGATTTTAAATTGAAATTGAGAATTAATATTGTTATGCAAAGATAACTTTGAATTTGATATTTTATTCAATAATAAAAATAAAATTCATTGAAATACGATAAAATATAAGCACCGAAAATTTTGAATAGTTTATCAAACGGTTATTGATGTTAAAAATAAGTACATATTATATCTGGTAGCGTCATTTTAAAACAAATAAACCTTTTTAAAAACCAAAAATTCCTCCAAAAAGAAATGAACAGTAATTATTTTTGTAACATCAAAAAATTCAACTAAAACACATAATATGACAAAATCATTTCATTTTTTATTATCTTTAGTATTATTGTACGTAATATCCTTTGGTAATATTCCTGTTTTTTCTGCCGAGAAAACACCTGCATTTCCCGGTGCGGAAGGTTTCGGACGATACACCACAGGTGGCCGGGGGGGTGATGTCTATCATGTTACTTCACTTGCCGATGATGGCTCTGAAGGTACGCTACGTTGGGCATTAAATAAAGCAGGTAAAAGAACCATCGTTTTTGATGTTTCCGGTACCATTTTTCTGAAATCAGCATTGCCAATAACAAGCGGAAATGTAACAATAGCAGGTCAAACTGCGCCGGGCAATGGAATTTGTGTAGCCGATTATCCTTTCACTATTAACGCGAGTAATGTTATCATTCGTTTCATGCGTTTCAGACTCGGGAATAGGAATGTAGCCAATCACGAGGGCGATGCTTTAGGAGGAATGGATCAAGAGAACATTATGGTTGATCATTGTTCCGTTAGTTGGAGTATTGATGAATGTTTATCTGTTTACGGAATGAAAAATTCAACCGTACAATGGTGTATCGTTTCGCAAAGTTTGCGTAACGCAGGTCATGTAAAAGGTCCACATGGATACGGAGGAATATGTGGTGGTAGCGGAGCAAGTTATCATCACAATTTGATGGTGCATCACGACAGCCGAACTCCACGTCTTGGCCCACGAGCTGGAACGCAGACTGACGAAAGGGTTGATTTGCGTAATAATGTAATTTATAACTGGGGAGGTTTAGGATGTTATGGTGGCGAAGGCATGAATGTAAACATTGTAAACAATTACTATAAACCCGGTCCGGGAACCAAACAACGCCCTGCTTATATACAATATCGTATTGCCGGAATTGGAATTCGTACTACACAATACGTAACCGATAATCCTGCGTTTGCACCTATGTGGCATGTTTGGGGTAAATTTTATGTGGATGGAAATTTTGTGAATGGATTTCCGAATGTAACAGCCGATAACTGGACAAACGGTATTTATACTCAAATTAATAATGCTGATGTAGATAATACTTTTACGCAGGCAACTAAAGACTCAATCAAACTATCTGCCCCTTTAAATTACATTTATACCACTACCCATTCAGCTGAAGATGCCTACGAAAAAGTTTTGAAATATTCGGGAGCATCACTTGTACGTGATTGGCATGATACATTAATGATTTACGACGCAAGATACGGGAAAGCCTCATACACAGGAGCAGGAAATATTCTCGGAATCATTAACTCACAAGAAGATAATAAACCTATAAATGCAACAGAGAATTGGAGTGCATGGCCTGATTTGGTTTCTGCTACTTACCCAACTGATACCGACCGTGATGGAATGCCTGATACATGGGAAACTGCACAAGGACTGAATCCTAATAATCCTAATGACCGGAATAATTTAAACAACGAAGGTTACACAATGCTCGAAGTGTATATGAATAGTATTGTAGCTAATATTATGTCAGGAGGGAATCAGGGAGGAACCCCAACAGGCAGTATCGTAGAAGAAATAAAAACCGAAATTAAAAGCGTTTTGCTGGC
>CAZDSY010000059.1:0-17898 GCA_964508285.1 uncultured Paludibacter sp. | reverse complement strand
AATTACGGGAGTCCTGATAAATGGTGTTTATCAGGCTGTTTGAAAGTTCGTAATCCGTGGTGTAAAGTCTTCCGGTTTGAGAATATAACTTTATTGAAAATATGGTAACCAGTAATATTAAAAAAGCAATAATGAGTTTTTTCATTGAGTGATTTCAGATAGCGTATTAAATTTGAATCCATGGTTTTTGTAATAGAAAACCGCTTACAAAAATACAAAAAAAGGTATTAGAAAAAGAAAAAAAATACTACTCAGCCGAACGGGGTTGCGGGGGGATGAGTAGTTACTAAACTTTCATCATACACCACTATAAATACTGAAACCACCATCAACAGGAAGTACAACACCGGTAATAAAGCTTGCAGCATCGGAACAAAGAAACTGCACAGCACCATTGAGTTCTGAAATATCGCCAAAACGATTCATGGGAGTGTTAGCAAGCACTTTTTTGCTTCGTTCGGTCAATGAGCCATCAGGATTGAGCAATACGGCACGATTCTGATCACCAATAAAGAAACCCGGTGCTATGGCATTTACACGCATTCCATCGCCGTATTTTAAAGCCAGTTCGGTTGCAAGCCACTGCGTAAAATTACTTACAGCCGCTTTTGCTGCCGAATATCCAGGAACACGTGTGATGGATTGCATTGCTGCCATAGACGAAATATTGATAATACTTCCCGATTTTTGCTGTGCCATAACTTTACCAAAAACCAGGCTTGGATACACCGTACCATTCATATTAAGTTGTGTAACTTTGTCCCAGTCGTTAATTTGCATGTCGAAAAAGCTTTGCTCAGGCGCCAATGTTGCACCTGGGATGTTTCCCCCGGCAATGTTCAACAGAATGTCAATTCGTCCCCATTTTTCAACTATTTGTTTTGCGGCAGCTTCCAGACTTGGAATATCAAGCACATTGCCAACTATTCCGATGGCTTCGCCGCCTGCTTGGGTAAGTTCCTTAACCCTTGCATCTAAACTTTCTTGTCTGATGTCCATAGCAACAACTTTTGCACCCTCAGCAACAAAACTTTTTGCAATACTTCCACCCAAAACACCACCTGCGCCGGTAATAATTGCAACTTTTCCGGCTATACTAAACTGTTTGTTCATAAAGATATATATTATTTACAATTTAACTATTTACAATTTACAATTTAACAGTCTACTGAAAAACAAATGCACTTTGAATTGGTAAAAAGGATACGTATATTTTTTTTTGGAAACCTCATTTAATGCACCTTACAGCTCCCCTCTCCTCAAGGAGAAGGGTTGGGGGTGAGGTAAGCAACGGTAATATACCAAGGTTTAAAAATATTTTAACTGATAGAGATTATCCCGATTTATTAGGGGTTAGGGGTTGTTTTCACTGCCGCCATAATTCCTTCAACCTGTGCCAGTGCGAACATGCGTCCATGGAATGAATAACCGGGGTTATAACCTTTTTCAGCATCGCCGAGCATTAGTTTCCCATGGTCCACCCGCATGGGAAGTCCGGGATTTTCCTTTTCGAAAATTCGTACTAGTTCCACTAAATGTCCTCGACCTTCGAGGTGCGATGCTTCCAAAAAATTACCATTGGGCAAAACATCAGTGCTTCGTAAATGCACGAAATGACTCCGTTTTGCAAATTTCCGCGCCATTGCCGGAACATCATTGTGCAAGCCCGAACTTAGCGAACCAGCGCAAAAAGTAAATCCGTTTGATGGCGAATCAACCATTGTCAAAATTCTTTCAATATCATCAGAATTACCTACAATACGTGGCAATCCTAAAACCGGAAACGGGGGATCATCGGGATGAATGCAAAGATGAATGTCGTATTTTTCAGCGACTGATATTACATTTTCAAGAAAATATTTCAAATTTTGGCGTAATACATCGGCATCAATACCGTTATATTTGTCTAAAAGATTATTAAACAATTCTACAGGACGATTTACATTTCCTTTAAAATTTTCGTTTACAAATCCCTGCGTTTTAACAATTATGGTATTTATCAACGATTCTATTTCTTCTTCAGTAATAGTTTGCTTCAAAGCGTAAACTTTCTCCATTTCTTCTGAGGAATAATCTTTTTCAGCGCCTTCACGATTCAGGATAAAGCAATCGAAATAAGCAAACCTGATTTTATCAAAATACAATGTAGAAGTACCATCGGACAAGCGGTAATCTAAATCAGTACGAATCCAATCGATTACGGGCATAAAGTTATAAACAACCGTTCGTATACCGGCTTTACCGAGATTTTCAAGACTTTGACGATAATTTGCAACCAACTGTTCTCTTTCCGGTCCACCGTATTTAATTGGTTCACTTACCGGCAAACTCTCTACAACCGCCCATTTCAGTCCGAAAGATTCGATAAAATTTTTTGTTTCAGCAATTGCCTCCTCAGTCCAAACTTCACCGTTAGGTACATGATGCAAAGCAGTAACAATACCTTCCACGCCAATCTGACGTAACATATCTAAACTAACCGGATCGGATTTACCGAACCAACGCCATGTTTTTTGCATAAGAATTTTACAAATATTAGTTTCACGTTTCAGAGTTTCATGTTTAAAAAGTTTCAAGAGTTTCAGAAGTTTCAAAAGTTCTTTTGTTTTTCATTGGCACATTGCACATTAGAAAATTGGCAAATTGCAACTTCTAATTTCCTCCAACTATTTTAATCTGATCCAAAACAACTCCTTCGTCCAACGCTGTAATTTTCAAAGTTTGTTTACCGGAATTTTTAACCCGATGTAAAGTAGTTTTTAAAGTCTGATTTCTCAGTACATTTTCTTTCCATTCTTCACTCCTTCCCTGTGTTTGATAATCCACAATCTGAGGCTTCTCATTATTTAAAGAAATTGCAAAACGAAGGTTTTTTCCATCAACAGGTTGGTTTGGAGCAAGCGCAACAATTATTTTCAAAGAATCTGTTTCAGCTGATTCAAAATTATAAATCAATGTTGTGTTTGGTGATACACTTACCGCTTTACGTTCGTAACCAAGTCCGTGAAGAACAGGTTTTACTCCGAAAAATTGATCGTAATCAGCGCCATTCCATTTTTTCAGATATTCGGAATTTGAAATGAGTTGAGTTGCTGAGATTAATCTTGGTGCACGATCAAAAACTGCCAGCCTGCGCGGACGGAAATCCATCATCAACCGCCATTTTCCATTGGCAAGTGAATTATATTGTTCTGTCAGTCGTACAATTTCATCATAAGCATTCTCGCTTTTTTCCCATTCCGTTTTTCCATGGCGGGCAAGTTGAGCGTACAGATGCTTGTAATTCATATTTGCCGCGGCAGAAACCGGATACTCAACCAACTGGAACCATGCATCGCGTTTTTCAGCCGGAATCGTTTTTGAAATCTCCTGCACTTTTTTATCAATTACGTTATATTGAGTAATTCTTTCACGAATTTCAGCTTCGCTCCAGGGCAAATCTTTCACTTCCTTCCAAGCCGGATTACTTTCTTCGGTACGCGTATTTCCCATAAATTCCGGTTTACGGATATACGCCAATCGATAATATTCATTCATAATTGAAAGTAATTCATCAGCATAATTTTTCCCGAATTCGCGCTCCAACCACAGTTTTAAATGCCTGTCGAGACCATCAATATTATTTTCAATAGCATTTATATCCCAAGCCATATCCATAAACAACTCGGTAAGATATTCTGCAGGTTTTATATCGCCTACGTTTAATATCCACATATCATGTGCACCTTTATCGTAAGCCAATTTCATTTGTGTATAAACAAGCGCAGGATGATTGGAAGCCAGCCAAAGATAGTCGTGCGGACGTCCCCAGTACGAAACATGATTATAAACTCCGTTACCACCTTTTCGAGTGCGTTCAACACTATCCGGGAAATGTCTTATATAACCATAATTATCATCCGTCCACATCAAAGTAACATCTTCTGGCACTTTTAAGCCTATTTTATACACATCAAGCACTTCCTTGTATGGAATGAAAACCTGCGAAACCTTTGTTACATCTGGGTTTACTATGTCGGCAATCATTTTTCGCTGTGCAGCAATTACCAAATCGAGCGCATCTTTCTGTTCTTGTAGTGTATTGGCACCGAGCATTTTGCTGTCGTGCACTCCTCGTATTCCAAGCGTATATATATTGTCTGATCCTGCTAATTCACGGGTTCGTTCTTCCCAAAATTTTAGAATATTTGAACGATTGTTTACAAAATCATAAATGCCGGTTCCGGCAATTTTCCATTCAGCATTCGTGTTTCGCAACATTGGTTCGCAATGCGATGTACCAATGTAAATTCCATATTTATCAGCAATTTCACGGTTGCCCGGAGTAAGATAAAACGCTTCGGAACAATCGTGCATAGCTGGCCAGAAGGTATTGGCACGAAGGCGTAACAATAATTCGAATATTTTCGCATGCGTTTTTGGTCCAATTCTACCTTTCACCTCCGATGGTTCAAAATTCATTGAACTCCATGGCATCATTCCCCAGTCTTCGTCGTTAATAAATATTCCGCGATGTTTTACAGATGGAGCTTGTGATAATCGAAATCCATTGGAAAAATACAATCGTTCTTTTGTTTCCACAGGCGAATCAGCCCACCATTCCCATGGTGAAACTCCCATCATGCGCGAAAGTTCAAGTAAACCGTAAGCAGTGCCACGCTTATCGCTTCCCAAAACTATCAGGAATTTGTTTTTTACAATGATTAAAAAACCTTCGCGTTTTGATTTCAGTTCCTTGATTTCAGTTTTGCCAGCAAGTTTTTCGGCTTTGCTCTTTAAGCCTAATGTTCCTACTATTACATCTGCTTTACTTTTTGATAAAATTATTTCGGATTGAAAAACGCGTGAAAAATCTCTTTGAAATATTTCAAAAGCGGTTTTAACAACTTCTGATTCCTTATCGGACATATTTACTTTCAGTTGTTTCCCGTTACGGAATTCAACTTCAGCTATTAGGTTTTGAATAATAAAGAAGTTTACAGCTATCAGAAAAACCACATAATATATTTCTTTCTTTAAAATTTCAGTGCCTTTCATTTTGATATAAGTTTTAAATTGATAATAAATAACGTTCAGCTGGATGTTTGTTAGAAAATTATAATTATACAAAGAAAACTTTTTCTTGAACAGTTTCAAATTGCCAACAGTACATAATAATATATTTTTGTTCAAATATAGGCGTAAAATTAATTTTCCCTATAAATTATTTATACTGAATCATCTGTTATCAAAATTAAGAAAATATGTATTTGCAAAAATACTGACTTTAATAGTGTAATTATTTTTCTATATTTGCAATGATTAAAACAAATTTTGCAATTTGTAATATGAAAAATATGATGAACGAAAAGCTTTCGATTTCGGAAACCGAACCAATGAAAGCACGATTTTACGATTACGAACGGTTTACTTATCCATGGCATTTTCATTCGGAATATGAAATTATATTTTTTGAAGAAGGTATAGGTTCAAGATTCGTGGGTAATAGTATTGAACCATTTATTCCGGGTGAAGTTTTGCTTATAGGACCTAACCTGGCACATTACATGAAAAGTGATGAATATCAGCCCAAAGGCTTGAAAGGTACAATAATTCAATTCGAGAAAGAATTTATGCACTATGCCGTCAGCAATTATTCACAGTTTGTAAAAATAAAGAAACTGCTTGAGGAATCTCGAAACGGTTTGGTTTTTTCTTCTTATCCCAATAATGATTTAAACACTGCATTAAAAAAAATACCAACTGAAAAAGGTATAAATCAGATTATTACATTGCTCGAAATTCTTAAATTAATGTCGGAAACAGAATTGCGTAAAACTTTATCAACTTCAGAACCAACGGAAATTTCAACTTCTGACCATCCGCGTTTTGATAAGGTATTGTCATTTTTGAATCGCAACTATAATCGTGCAATAAAACTCGAAGAAATTGCATCGATCGCAGCTATGAATCCGAGCGCTTTTTGTAGATATTTTAAAAGTAAAACCGGAAAAACGCTGAAAAACTACATAGCACACATGCGCGCTTCGTATGCCTGTAAACTGCTTTTAACTAGGAATATGAATATATCACAAATAAGTAACGAGTGCGGATTCGAAACTGTATCGTATTTCAATAGATCTTTTAAAGAGAATACAGGTTACACGCCTACTCAATACAAATATCTAATGTTTAAAAGTTGAAATAAACAACTAATTATTAATATGAAAAAATATTAATATAAATTTAACTATTATTTTTATTAAATTACGATAATTTTATCATACATTTGTAGTTCTATTAAACAATTAATTAAATCTTTTATGTTTACATTTCTATTTAAGGCTATTGAAAAGCTGTTTTTTGAATTATTTTCTCTTAGATCTTTCAATTCTAAAAAAAATAAAAATCACTTAATCTTTTCATTTTCAAAATTTTCGTATTTATTAGCATTATCTTTTTTAATGATTTTTGTACCAAATGCTTTTGGGGCAAAAGAACCAATGAAGTATGGAAAAATTGATAAATCTGAACTTGAAATGACAGTTTATCCTGCTGATTCGAGTGCTGCAGCTGTAATACTTTGTCAATATGGTTATTACAATGCCAACCAGCATCAGTTTGTACATCAGATACGTATAAAGATATTGAAAGAAGAAGGAAAATCGCAAGGTAATTTTTACGTTCCTGCTGCCGAAAAAACCAATGTAAGAGGACAAACCGTAAATATTGAGAATGGCAAAGAAGTAATAACCAAACTTAGTAAAGAGGGGATTTTTATCGAAAAAGTTATGCGGGATGTTTACAGAGCACGTGTAGCAATGCCTAATGTAAAAGTCGGTTCTGTTTTAGATGTTGAGTTTTATTTTAACGGAATACCAAATTACTGGACTTTTCAAAGTACAATACCAATGAAATGGAGTGAGTTAGTTATTGAAGACAATCAATATTTAACATTCCGAAAAAATTATGTCGGGTTCATAACCCTTGAATCAAGTGACAACAATCGTTGGGTTGCTAAGAATGTACCGGCTTTTATTTCGGAACCTTTTGTAAATAATTCCAGTAATTATATGGCTCGTTTTGATTTTGAAATTCAAAGTATTCATATTCCGGGTTATTATTATAAAGATTATGCCACAAATTGGAATGCTGTAGCCGAAACCTTTAAAAACGATGATGATTTCGGAAAAAAAATCGATGGTTTTAATTTATTTCTGAATGCGACAGAAAAAATTATAAAGCAAACAGCTACAAATCCATACGATAAAATGCAAAAAGCTTTCGAAACCATCAAAGCATTTAAATGGAACGAGGTAAGTTCGGCTTGGATTTCGACCACCGGACTTGAATCTGCTTTCTCTAAAAAAGTTGGAAATGTATGTGAAATCAACTTGTCGCTGCTAATTTTATTACGTAAACTTGGTATCGAAGCTTATCCGGTTGTTTTAAGCACACGCGATAACGGAATACTTCCAAAGTTTTCAGCAAGCCTTTCAAGATTCAATTATGTAGTAGTTCAAGCCATTATTGGCGAAAACACTTACTTTTTGGACGCTACCGAGAAATACCTTCCTGTAGATATGTTACCTGAAAGAGCGCTTAATGAAAGTGGGCTGATAATATTAAAAGATAATTTCGGGTGGGCTGATTTGCTGCCAAAAAAGAAAAATAAATGGGTAAACCTCACACAGTTGAAACTCACTGAAGATGGAACATTAAAAGGAGAATTTAATTTTACAAAATTTGAATATTCAGCTTTAAATCATCGCATTAATTACAAATCATACAATTCACAGGAAGAATATCTTGATAATTTAGAAAAAAAATATCCCGGATTGTCTATCGAGAAATATTCATGCGTAGATTTCGACAGCATTGAAAAACCATTGACTGAAACAATGGAAGTAATTTTTAAAAATCAAACTACAAAGTTGAACGATCAGATATTTATCAATCCAATTACTTTCGATCGTTTAAAAGAAAATCCTTTCAAAATTGAAGAAAGACTTTATCCGGTCGATTTTTCATATCCTATCGACCGTAAAGATGTAATAATGATAGAAATACCCGAAGGATATACGATAACGCAGTTACCCAAAAACGTAAAAATGCAAACTCCTGATAATACAGCAAGCTATCAAATGCTTTCGACTGTTCAAAATAATAAAATTCAGGTAGTGTTTAAATTAAATATAAACAAACCCATATTTTATACCAGCGAATATCGCGACTTAAAAAACTTTTATGACGAACTCGTAAAAAAACAATCGGAAATGATAGCCTTAAAAAAAATCTGATTTTGTTTACAATCTTGATATTATTCCATATTACTTTAATTTAAGGTAGTATTATGAGTCACAATTGAGGATACAAAATCAACATGAAATAACAAAAAATGTTGGAGTTTTCAATCCAAAAACTACTTTTTTTTTAACTTTTTTAAAAATGATCAAAACACATATTCGCAAAAAAAACAGAAGAGTATTTTTGTTAGCTTTACTATCAGTAAATTTTATCCCATTGTTTTCGGCAATAGAAGTTTATCCGGTTTCTGAAATTCCTGCCACGCTCAAAGAAAACGCGCATACTGTTTACAGGGTTTACAAATCAGAAGTAGAATATAAGTCCGATAAATCGGTTATTGAGTGTATTACTGAAATAATAACCATATTGAATGAGAATGGGGAAAGTAATGCCTATTTTAAAGTTTTTATCAATTCGATGCGTAACCTACAATCTTTTAGGGGAAAAGTATATGACGCATCGGGTAGAAAAGTTAAAAACCTGTCCTCCGATGATATTGTAAACCAAAGTTATATTGATGGTGGATCGCTTTACACTGACAATCGGATAAAATATCTTGACCCAAAATACAAAACTTATCCGTTTACAGTAGAATATAACTATACCATTGAGCACAAGCAAACATTGTTTTTTCCTTCATGGTATTTGTATAATTTAAATGTTTCTTATCAAAATGCTTTATGCTCGGTTAAGGTTCCTGAAGGGTTTAAACTTAATTACAAAGAATATAATTTACCTTCTCAATTAACAAAATCTACCGAAGGAAAATCTGATATTTATTCTTTATCCATTGAAAATATTCCGGCTTCAAAATATGAAATTTTCAGCGACTATACCAAGCCTGATTATCCGCTGATTATGTTTTCCACCGAAGATTTTACGATGAAAGCCACTAAGGGTTCGTTAAAAAGCTGGAGCGATTTCGGTATTTGGGTTACAGGTTTAAATGAAGGTAAAGATGTTTTGCCCGAAACAACTGTAGCAAAGATAAAAGAAATGACTGCGAGTTGCACCACAGATATTGAAAAAATTCAGAAAGTATATGAATTTATGCAGCAAAAAACACGATATGTCAGCATTCAAATAGGTATTGGGGGATACGAACCTTTCGATGCTGCTACAGTTGACAAAACTTCTTATGGCGATTGTAAAGCGCTGTCGAATTATACTAAGGCTCTGTTAGATATTGCGGGTGTAAAATCGTATTACTGCTTGATTAAAGCAGGAGAAGACGCTATGAATATCGATACGAATTTTCCCGGAAGTCAGTTTAATCATGCTGTAGTGTGTGTACCTATGAAAACCGACACTTTATGGCTCGAATGTACAAGCCAGCGTATGCCGGTTGGTTTCATTGGCGATTTTACCGATAACCGTTACGCATTATTAATTGATGGAGAAAAAAGTAAATTGGTTAAAACACGGAAATATTCGGCTGATGAAAACTGTATAAACCGCGATTTTGAGATTCGATTCACTGATATTGAATCGGGAGAAGCCACTTTAAATTCAACGTACAAAGGCCTTAAATACCAAGATATAATTCCGATATTTTTTGCCGACAATAAACAAAAAGAGAAAATGGTTCTGCAAAAAATTAAATTGCCAACATTCAGCCTCATAAATTTCGATTATACCGAACATAAAAACATTATTCCGGCTTTCGAAGAAAAAATAACCATCAGTTTCAGCAATTATATTCGCAAATTAAATGAAAACACGCTGATTTTACCTTTAAATTTCCTGAACAGTACAGTGCAGGTTCCTGAAAAATCACGCCAGCGTAAATCAGATATTTATGTACGTCGCGCCTCGAAAGAAACAAATAAATATACCTTCCAACTTCCCGATGGATTTACAGTTACAGGAAAACCTGAGAACAAAACCATTGAAACAAAATTCGGAACTTACACCAACAAAATCGTAGTAGAAAAAAACGCGGTTGTTTTCGAACGCACTTATCAGTTAAATGAGGGTAGATTTCCCGTTTCAGAGTACAATAATTTCCGCGACTTTGCCGAACAGGTAGTTGCAGCCGATGCAGCAATGATTCAACTTGGAAAGAAATAAAAAATTGATTTACGAAAGTTTTAAAAAAAAAGATTTACAGGTATTTTAAAAAATTGATAAGTTCAAGTTTAAATTTCAAATATGACTGGCAAAACCAAAATTTTAGCAGGTCATTAAAAAAATTACGATAATGCCTGAACAATATCTTCGTATACGCTTTCTACCTCTTCCAGCCCTACCGACAAACGGATTGTTTTATCGGAAACATTCATTTGCTTACGAACTTCGGAAGAAAAATTTCCAAAAATTGTACTTGCAGGATGTATAGCAAGTGTTTTATTGTCGAATAAATTGGTGGCTCTCTTTATAAGTTTAAGTTTGTTTAAAAATTTGAAACATGCCTCACGCGATACCAAATCGAAAGTTAACATCGCCCCGGGATTTTTACCAAACTGACGATCGGAAATTTCGTGAAATTTATTTTCAGGTAAGCCTGTATAGTTTACCGATTCAATTTCAGGTAGATTCTTCAATTTTTCGGCTAACTCAAAACATGAAGCGGTCGATTTTTGATAGCGCAACGACATGGTTTCGAGTCCAAGGGTTTGCATGTATGCAACCTGTGGTGTCATATAAGCGCCAAGATTTCGATGAATTTCCTTTCGCAGTTTCACAGTAAATGCTCCATTGCCAAAATCATTTGCCAAAGCAGATAATCGGGAAGAATTTTGCCAATCGAAAGAAGCATAATCAATTATCAATCCGCCAAGGCTTGTGGCGCCACCCGAAATATACTTTGTGCTTGAAACAATTTCGATATCCACTCCAAAATCGCCTGCACGAAATGCGCAAAAAGGTATTATTGTTGTGTCGGCTATCAAAGGCACTTCCTTTTCTTTTGCAATTGTTGATATAGCTTTTAAATCAGCAACTTCCATTTGGGGGTTGGTAATAATTTCGAGAAATACCGCACAAGTATTTTCATTGATTGCTGTTGAAATCTCATTTAGATTTGTCAAATCGCAAAACCGAACTTCCACACCGAAAGCTGCCAAAGTAGAAACAAAAAATGAATAGGTATTTCCAAACAGATGGCGGGAAGTTACAATGTTTTTTCCTGTTTGAGCAATGGTAAAAAATACATTTGAAATGGCAGCCATTCCCGAATTGAGGGCGGTAACGCTAAAAGCACCTGTAATTGCTTTTATTCTATCCTCGAAATACTGTACCGTTGGATTGCTAATTCGAGAATAAGCAAAATCGGCAGTTTTTCCTGTAAATGCCGCTTCCATTGCCTCTGCCGAATCGAACTCGTAAGCAGCACAATTGTAAACCGGCATGCTCAACGCATTATAAATATCCGGTTTTGGATAGAGAGTATGTAGCAAATCTGAATCTGAAAACATAAATATGAGCCCCTAACCCCTAAAAGGGAATAATAAATTTGAGAAATTACAAATAATCCGAAACCTCGCTAAATTGAGGTAAGCCCAAAATACGAAACGCAAAACACGAAACGCAAAAGGCTATTACCTCAACTGTGCTGATACTTTCTTTTCAAAATTACCAATCATTTTTTTCATGATGGCATCAATCTGGTCGTCGGTTAGTGTTTTTGTGTCATCGCGAAGCACAAAATTAACCGCATACGATTTTTTTGCAGGATCGATATTTTTCCCTTCGTAAACATCGAATAACGTAACTTTGCGTAAAAGTTTCGGTTCTGTTTCGTAAGCAATTTTCTCAATTTCGGCAAAAGTTATTTGCTTATCGATGAGCAGTGCAAGGTCACGTTTAACTTCAGGGAATTTGGGCAACTCAGTATAACGAACGGTATTAACCCCAACTTCTTCCAATAAGTTGTTCCACTGAAAATCGGCATAATAAACTGGTTGTTCAATATCAAACTTTTTAAGAATTTGCGGTTTTACAATACCATAAGTAACTAATGGCTTTTTTCGGGGCGAAGTTACCATTAAAGCATCCGAAAATATATCGCTTGAATTTTCTTCACTCCTTAATTTCTTTTGATTGATGCCCAAACGCTGTAGAATATTGAAAATATAAGCTTTAAGTTCGTAAACGCTCGATTTTTCCTGAATATTTGTCCATGATTGAGCCGTTTTATTTCCTGTAATCCATAATCCCAAATGATATTCTTCGGAATAGGCTCTCAGATTGTTTTCATCATTTTTGTTTTCGGCATTGAAAAAATAGCAATTTCCGAATTCGTAGAATTTCAAATCAGCATTACGTCGATTAATATTTCTACTGATATTTTCAAGTCCTCCAAAGAGCAAGGTCTGACGCAAAACATCGAGGTCGGCACTTAAAGCATTAATAATTTTAACCGATTGTTCTGCAGGAAACGAATTTAATTCTGAATAATGACTTCCTCTGGTAAGTGAATTATTTAAAATTTCGTTAAAGCCTTGTGCTGTAAGTTGTTCTGATATGATATTTTGTAATTTATGACTATCAGGTTTTGAGCTGTAACTCAATGTTGATACAAGATTTTCACTTATTTCAACATTATTATAACCGTAAATTCGCAAAATATCTTCGATTACGTCCACATCGCGCTGAACATCAACACGGTATGCCGGTATTTCCAACGTTAAACCTTCATCGTTTTTCGTGATAATTTTCATTTCAAGTGCTGTAACGATAGTTTCAACGGTTTCTTTTTCAATAACTTTACCTATTAAACTGTTGATTTTTTTGTAAGTAACGTTCACTACAGCCGGTTTAATTTTTTCAGGATAGATATCAGAAATGTCGCTTGAAATTTCACCACCGGCCACTTCCTGAATCAATAAAGCACAACGTTTTAATGCGTAAATTGTATTTTCAGGATCGCAACCACGTTCGAAACGAAACGATGCATCGGTGTTTAAACTATGGCGACGGGCAGTTTTACGAATTGAAGTTGGATTAAAATATGCACTTTCGAGGAAAATATTCGTGGTATTTTCGGTAACACCCGATTCCGCACCGCCGAAAACGCCTCCAATACACATAGGTTCTGAAGCACTGCAAATCATTAAATCGTTTGTATTTAATTTTCGTTCTACCTCATCGAGCGTAATAAATGGCGTTCCTTCGGGCATACATTTGACGCGAACTTCGCCTCCTTTAATTTTTGAAGCATCGAATGCATGCAATGGATGTCCCAATTCGTGCAAAACGAAATTAGTAACGTCCACCACATTGTTTATGGGGCGTAAACCAATCGTGAGCAAAGCATTTTTTAGCCATTCAGGCGATTCGCCTACTTTTACACCTGAAATGGTAACCGATGAATATCTCGGGCAAGCTTCTGGATTTTCTATCGTAACCGGAATCGTAAGCGTTCTATTCTGAACTTTAAAAGCATCAACCGTTGGTTTAGTAAGTTTAATATCTTTATTTCTGATTGAAAAATACGCTGCCAAATCGCGCACAACGCCGAAATGCGAGGCAGCATCAATACGGTTGGGAGTAATATCAACCTCAAAAACATAATCCGATTTTATTCCGTAATAATCTTTGGCGAGCGTACCGGGAATTGCAGTTTCAGGCAAAACTATAATTCCTTCATGACTTGTACCGATTCCGATTTCATCCTCCGCGCAAATCATACCGAACGATTCTACACCACGAATTTTCGAACGTTTTATCTGAAAACTTTCTTCGCCTGAATATAATGTTGTTCCAACAGTTGCGACCACCACTTTTTGACCTGCAGCAACGTTTGGTGCGCCACAAACTATTTGTAGAGGTTCATTTTGTCCCACATTAACTGTCGTAACATGCAAATGGTCGGAGTTTTCATGTTCGACGCATGTTAATACCTCTCCAATTACAAGACCTTCGAGCCCGCCTTTTACGGTTTGAACTTCTTCGAAACCACCCACTTCAAGTCCAATGGAAGTAAGTATTGCCGATAACTCAACAGGTGCTACATCAATGTTTAAATATGTTTTAAGCCAGTTGTACGATATGTTCATAATTGAAATTAATATTTTTTCTGTAAAAGTACGTTATTTTTGAGACGAATTCATAAATAATTATGTTCAGAAAACGTTTGTCCAAATCTTCTGAAGTAATTGTACATTAAACCCTCTAAAAGAAATGCCAAATAGTGAGTTTAAAATTATTGAATAGAAATTTCTTCAAGATTAAAAGTATCCTTAACCTTGTATTTTCCATACGATTCACTTACAGTACAACAATCTGAATAAGCATCGTGTACGAGAATGATAATTTGATTTTCGGCAACGGCTTCTTTTAAAAGTTTCTCTTTATCTTCCATGGCTGCAAGCGGATTAATATCGTAGGACGAGAGCCATGCAACCGGAACATTGGCTGCAAGCGGAATGACATCTCCGGCATAAATAAAAGTCTTGTCCGGCGTATAAATATAAACTCCTAACTGCCCGATAGTGTGTCCATTAAAAATTCTTAATTCAACTCTTTCACAAATAAATTGATTTTCTTTTACCAATTTCAGTTTGCCAGCTTCGAAAATAGGTATTACATTTTCTTTAAAATATGAATCGCCTTCACGCACATTCGGATTAAGAAAATTTTTCCACTGTGCCTCTCCTACCCAATGTGTAGCGTTAGGAAAAACCAATTCAACTGTTGTTTTATCGGAATTATACCTTGTTGCACCACCACAGTGATCAAAGTGTAAATGGGTAAAAATAACATCGGTAACATCAGCACATTTGTAACCAAGTTTTTGTAATTCATCCTCAAAATTTATTACACCTTTAAATTTGTAATACTTCAAATAATCAAGTTGCTTGTCTCCGGTTCCGGTTTCAATGAGGATAAGTCTATCTCCGGTATCAACCAAAATACAACGCATTGCAATAGTGCAATAATTTTCTTCATCGGAGGGATAACGTTTTTGCCAGACAACTTTCGGCACCACTCCAAATGCTGCACCCCCATCCACATGAAAAGTACCCGCTATAATTTTATGTAATTTCATCGCCCGCAAATAATTGAATTTCGTTATTTTTTTTGCTCCTGTTATGTTTAAAAGCTAAATAGTGTATGAAAAAAACTAAAACAAAGGCTATGAAAATTATTTTGAATTTTTGATGTCTGAAATTTTATTACCTTTGTGATTTTAAAAAACAAGTTGCAAAATTACTTAAAATCATTTATCCCTGCAATATGCAAAGGGTTCATATTATCGGCATAGGAAATCCTTCTATGGGAGATTTGGCAATTGCCATCCATAAAAAGAATAATAGTATCGTAAGTGGTTCTGATACACAATTTTCCGAAGCAACAGTTTTGCGTCTGAAAAATTACAACTTGTTGCCCGACAAACCAGGTTGGTTTCCTGAGAATATTGATAAAAGAATGAATGCTGTAATTACCGGAATAGATGTAACACCTGACAATCCTGAACTTATTAAAGCAGAAGATCTTGGGTTAAAAATTTATTCATATCCTGAATATATTTATACACAAACGCGCAGCAAAACCCGTATTGTAGTAAGTGGTAGCTATGGAAAATCCACCATTGTAGCTATGATTTTACATGTACTGAAAAAACAAAGAATTGATGCAGACTATCTGATAGAAGCTCCTTTCAAAGGTTTTGAACAACGTGTAAAATTAACTTATGATGCACGTGTAGCTGTTTTCGAAGGAAACGAAAGCCTGACTTCTCCAATTGATCAACAACCGAAATTTCATTGGTACAAACCGCATATTGCTGTCATTACGGGTATTGCATGGAATCAAGCGAACCTATTTCCAACACCTGAAATTTACGCAGAACAATTCAGTAAATTTATAGAATTGATAGAAATTCAGGGAAGACTTATTTATTTCGATGGCGATAAATATCTTACCGAATTAACTAAAAAATTGCGTCGTGATATCGTTGCATTTAACTATAATTTACCGGATTATCAAATAATTGATGGAATAGTACATATTAAATCCAGAAAGCAACTTTTTCCGGTTAAAATATTTGGCGAACATAATTTACAAAATTTAAATGCTGCCAGGCTTTCTTGCCGACAAGTAGGCGTTACCGATGAACAATTCTATTCTTCGCTTGCTGACTTTGAAGGACTGAGAAATCATCTTGAAGAAATTTTTAAATCAGATGATATTTTCATCTACCGAGATATTGCCAATTCGCCTTCAAAATTGAAAGCATCGTTAAAAGCTATCAAAAACCTTCACCCAAGTTTGCCTTTAATAGCATTTTATGAATTTCAAACCACCAGCAACTTTAATGCCAATTATTTACCTTACTATACAGGCAGTTTGGCATTAGCCGAAACAGCATTTGTTTATATAAATCCGGAAAAATTACCAGAAAACTCAAAAGAAACTTTCACCAATACTGCCAAAAAAGCATTTGGAGGATATAATGTGAGTGTTTTTAACGAGATGAATGAAATTCAGAAGAAGTTATTAAATCTTGAAAACAACAAATGTGTATATTTATTAAATTGTAGCGATAAATTTCCGGTAATGGATTTGATTAACGTTATGAAAAAGAAAGAATTTTAAAAGTAGAGATTATATAATGATAATAAACAATAAACAAGAATTATTAGATCGTCGTTATATGAAAATGGCTCGAATCTGGGCTGAAAATTCTTACTGCGAAAGACGAAAAGTGGGTGCATTGCTTGTTAAAAACAAAATGATTATTTCCGATGGTTACAATGGCACACCTTCAGGTTTTGAAAATAAATGTGAAGATGAAAACAATGTATCGAAACCCTATGTGCTTCATGCCGAAGCGAATGCCATTTCAAAAGTTGCCCGCTCACATAACAGCAGCGATGGAGCCACTATGTATGTAACAGCATCGCCATGTATTGAATGTGCCAAACTTATCATACAATCCGGTATTAAAAGGGTAGTTTACGGCGAAAATTACAGATTAACCGATGGAATAGAATTACTTGAACGTGCCGGAATTGAAGTTGTTTATATCGAAAATATTTAAAAACAAAATTATCTAACCAGCTTAAATATCATAAATGAACAAACGTAACCTCACCCTTGTACTTTTGGTTCTATCTTCAGTACTTGCTGGCTTGTTTCTTGGAAATTCAATTGCACGTCGTGCACAAATCAGAAATGACAATACTTTACTGAAAAATATTTTCAGTGTTAAACCCAAAAACAAAATTGGTGAAGTGTTGAACCTTATCGACAAGCAATATGTAGATTCAGTAAACAGTGACAGCATTACCGAAGAATTAATGATTGACTTGATAGCCAAACTCGATCCTCATTCGGTATATATACCTGCCAAAGACCTTGAAGTTGTAAACAGCGAACTCGAAGGAAGTTTTTCTGGTATTGGTGTTCAATTTAACATACAAAATGATACAGTGATGATAATTTCAGTAATCAGTGGCGGACCATCAGAAAAAGTAGGATTGCTTGCCGGAGACCGCATAATTACTGTGAATGATACAGCTTTTACAGGTAAAAGCATTACCAACGAACGGGTAATGAAAAAACTTCGGGGACCGGCCAAAACCAAAGTAACCCTCGGCATAAAAAGAAATGGTACTCCGGAAATTCTCAAATTCACTATCACACGCGGCGATATACCAGTAAATT
>CAZDSY010000058.1:0-18117 GCA_964508285.1 uncultured Paludibacter sp. | reverse complement strand
ATCATTTTTTGTTTAAAGTTATTTATAAATCCGTAAGTTAAATTACGCCTAACGTCTCCCTATGAGAAATTTATTTTCCTGTATGAGAAACTCAGTTGCTCATATTTTCGCCTTATTGCACTGTTTTGATAACGCTTTATTGTTTATTATCAACATGTTATCAAAATGCCTTCTATCGGAGTAGTTTCTCATACAGAAACCTAAACATATGTTAAAATTATATTTATTGTTCATTCACAAAGATATTTATATTTTTTGATTTCCGTTATAAAAAATTTAAATATTTAAGTCGTCAAGTGGATTTTTAATCTGATTAAATCCTTTGGTTGTCATATGCGTATAAATCTCAGTTGTTTTGCTACTGCTATGTCCCAATAACTCCTGAATATAACGCAGATCTGTTCCGGCTTCTAATAAATGTGTTGCAAAACTATGTCGTAGGGTATGTACAGTAACTCTTTTTTTAATTCCTGCTTTTTCAACAGCATTTTTTAATATCATCTGAATGCTCTTCGGCGAATACTGCTCTCCTTTAGCACCTTCAAATAACCAAACATCGGGTTTAAATTCTACGATATATTTTCTTAAAACTTCAAGTGTTTTTTTTCCGAGTATAGTATATCTGTCTTTTTTACCTTTGGCCTGTTCCACGCGTATTTGCATACGTTTACTGTCAATATCTTTTATTTTGAGGTTTACAACTTCACTTATCCGAAGTCCACCGGAATAAATTGTCATTAAAATTGCCTTATGTTTTAGATTATGTGTAGCGTTCAGTATTTTTTCCATTTCTTCTGAACTTAAAACTATCGGCAGGAATTTTTCCTCACGTGGTCGATCGATATAATAAGTTTTTCGTTCGCCGTGTTTTACTTTTTCGTAGTAAAATTTAATTGCATTTATCGATTGATTTTGATAAGCCGTGGATACATGTCGTGTATTGGCTAAATAATACATAAAACCACTAATCATTTCAGCAGTAATGTCATCAATGGCGTGCTCTTCAAAGTAATTAATAAACTCTTCAAACATATCAGTATAAACTTCTATTGTGTTTTTGCTATACCGCAGCTCTACAAGTTTTTCAATATAGTTTTTTGGGCAGTTACGATAATTTTTTATATCGTATTTCGATTTTCTAGGTAATATTTTTGGTTGTTTTTCATGGAGATAGATAAAATTCAACGCAAACTGTGATGATATTCGCTTCACATCATCGGAAAATTTTTCGGAATATGGTATTTCCCAGCAGCGTTTATCTGAATTCCAAACGGCTAAAGGTATCTTCTTTATTTGCTTTATTAATTCAGTATTAAAACTAAAATATAAACGCAAGGTTCGGTTAAGATTGTTTATTACTAAAAAATCATTTTTTGTAAATGTAGGTTGTAATTCATTTTTTGAATTAGTTGATTGTATATCAGCAATTTGATAAATTATTTCAGTATTTTTATTCTCAAAGTAAGATTTCAACAAATCTAAATTTCTTCCATAATTTGGCACAGTCCAACAAAATTGACTGCTATTCCATTTTGCAAATTTTAACGACCGAATAAACTGTATATCTGCATCGTCTTTAGGTATTTTTATTTCAATTATTTTAGGATAGACCGTAATACTTTTAGCATTATTTGTTTTGATTATCTTTTGATTCAAATTTTTTTCATCCTTTGATTTCGGTTCAGGCTTGTTTAAAATTACAGGCTCTACTTTTTCTACAATCAATCCTTTTTCGGGTGTTTTATTTCCTTTTTCAATACTTGTATTCGAAGGATATTCTGCATCAGGGAATAGTGTTTTTATTTGTTCAAATGTTTCTTTGGTATATGGCACATGCCAGGCTCTCAGGGTTTTACTCCAACGTGCATCATCAATTTTCCTGATTTTTGCAGCAGTTTCGGCATTGTAAGGAAAATCGACTCGTATGCGCACATTGCTTCGGTGGGTTACTTTCGACAATTTCATAGCACGAAAAAAGGATAGTAAATTTACTGTTTGAAATTTTGAAAATTTTTCAAATATATCAATATTTTTTTATTCTACAAATCACTGATAATTTTTTTTCAAACTATTGATATGCAATAATATAGTTGGCGATTGCTGAAAAACAAAACAAGGTATAGAAGCGCGGACAGCACATACCGACTTGGCAGTATTAGCGGATTTTGCAATGTTCGCTGAAAAATATTAATCGGATTTAATACGAATTTTTCGATAAATCGAAACGGATTTGCCGTAATTGTGTTAAAATATGCTTTTTCGAAGAAAACACAATCAGATAAAAATCCGTAAATATTTTTTAAATCTGCTAATATCCGCCAAATCCGCATTCCTATCTACTATCTGTAATGCATGTATTTTTTTTGATTTTATTCAATTTTGTTTGCATTAAACAATTATAATCGTATCTCTATAATGCATTATATCAAACTATAAATGGTTTTTAAACAGACCCTAATTATCCGCTTTTAAAGACTTTAAAAATCTACGATTTACTTCTTTTTCCCGGTAATAATTTTCCGGATTCCGTGCAGCTTATTCAGCGCTTCAAGCGGAGTCAGATTATCGATGTTCAGGTTTAGAATTTCGTCACGAATTTGTTCAAGAACAGGGTCGTCGAGTTGGAAAAAGCTAAGTTGCAGTCCTTCGCGGTGTTGCGCAATTTCGCCAATAGGTTTTGAAACTTCGGAGCGTCGGTTTTCCGATTCAAGGTCTTTCAGAATTTGCTCGGAACGTTTTACAATGCTTTGTGGCATTCCGGCCATTTTTGCCACATGTATCCCGAAACTGTGCTCGCTGCCGCCTTTCACAAGTTTACGCAGGAAAATCACTTTTTTATCCACTTCCTTTACTGACACATTGTAATTTTTAATTCGTGAAAAGGATTTTTCCATCTCGTTTAACTCATGATAATGCGTTGCAAAAAGAGTTTTGGCTTTGAATGATGGATGTTCGTGAATATATTCTACGATAGCCCAGGCAATAGAAATTCCATCGTAAGTACTTGTACCACGTCCGAGTTCATCAAAAAGTACCAAACTGCGGTTCGATAGGTTATTCAAAATGCTCGCGGCTTCGTTCATTTCCACCATAAAAGTCGATTCGCCCTGCGAAATGTTATCGCTGGCGCCTACGCGGGTAAAAATTTTATCTACCACTCCAATACTTGCACTCTCAACAGGTACATAACAACCGGTTTGCGCCATGAGCGTTATCAAAGCGGTTTGCCGTAATAAGGCAGATTTACCTGCCATGTTAGGACCTGTAATGATAATTATTTGCTGACTGCTGTTATTTAAAAAAACATCGTTGGCAACATAAGTTTCACCTGCTGGAAGTTGTTTTTCAATCACCGGATGTCGTCCCTGTTTAATATCAATCACATCAGTATCGGTAATTTCCGGACAAACATATTTATTTTCGGCAGAAACCCGGGCAAACGATAACAGGCAATCCAGTTGCGCGATAAGATTTGAATTTAATTGAATAGCAGGAATATAATCGACCAGTGCCAGCACCAGTTCGTTAAACAATCGGGTTTCTATAGAAAGAATTTTTTCCTCAGCGCCAAGAATTTTTTCTTCATATTCTTTCAGTTCCTGCGTAATATAGCGTTCGGCATTTACCAGTGTCTGTTTCCTGATCCACGTATCGGGCACTTTATCTTTATGCGTGTTACGCACTTCAATATAGTATCCAAATACATTGTTGAAACTGATTTTCAAACTCGGTATGCCCGTTTCTGCACTTTCTCTGTCCTGAATGCGTTGCAGAAACTCTTTACCGGAATGTGCCAGCATACGCAACTCGTCCAATTCAGCATTAATGCCATTGCGGATGATATCGCCTTTGTTGATCAGCGAAGGCGGATTCGGATGAATTTCCTTTTCAATTTTTTCAGAAATCAGATGACAGGCATTTAACTGATCGGCAATTTTTTGAAGTCTCGCATTATCGGTTTCGGCACACGCGGCTTTTATTGGTTCAATGGCTTTCAGCGCCACTTTTAGTTGAACCACTTCGCGCGGATTGATTCTGCCCACTGCTACTTTTGAAATCATGCGTTCAAGGTCGCCGATTAACGTGATGTTTTGTTCAAGCAGCTTTTTCAATTCCGGGACCCGAAAAAAATGCTCCACTACGCTAAGTCGTTCGTTGATAGGTTTTACATCTTTCAGCGGAAATGCAATCCAACGCTTCAGCATACGAGCTCCCATCGGACTTATAGTTCTGTCCATCACATCGGCAAGACTTTTTCCACCTTCGTTCATAGTGGTGAAAAGCTCAAGATTTCGCACGGTAAACCTGTCAAGCCAAACGTAACGATCTTCTTCTATACGTGATAGTTGTGTAATGTGTCCTGTTTGGTCATGGTGTGTTAAATCAAGATAATGGAGAATAGCGCCGGCAGCCACCACACCGTTTGTGAGCTTATCCACTCCGAAGCCTTTCAGTGTTTTCGTTTCGAAATGTTTGAGTAACCGTTCGTTTGCCGAATCGGGTATATAAGCCCAGTCTTCGAGCGGATAGCTAAAAAAACCGGTGCCAAAAATGCTTTCGAAATCTTTCTTACGGGTTCGGTCAAACAATACTTCTTTAGGGCTGAAACTGTTTAGTAGCTTATCGGCATATTCAGGAGTTCCTTCAGCTACCAGAAATTCGCCGGTAGAAATATCGAGAAAAGCAAGGCCGATTATATTTTTGTTGATAAAAACGCTTGCTAAAAAGTTATTTTCCTTGTGATTTAAGGTTGTATCACTGTACGAAACGCCCGGAGTTACTAATTCGGTAACGCCGCGTTTTACTAACTTTTTCGTAAGTTTTGGATCTTCAAGTTGATCGCAAATGGCAACTCTTCGTCCAGCACGAACCAGTTTTGGCAAATAAGTATCGAGTGCATGATGTGGAAATCCGGCAAGTTCAACACTTTTGGCAGCTCCATTGGCGCGACGGGTAAGCGTAATTCCGAGAATTTCCGATGCTTCTATGGCATCGGTTGAAAAGGTTTCGTAAAAATCGCCGCAACGAAACAACAGAATAGCATCGGGATGTTTGGCTTTAATCTCGAAGTATTGTTTCATCAAAGGGGTTTCAGCTATATCGTTGGCCATAAATCTCCTTTCTCCCTAAAGCTGTTTACTGAAAAGTTATTATATAATTGCATAAATATCAAATTTTTATTATTCATCACGTTATAAACCAATAATATTCCACTTTAGGGGGTTGGGGATAAATTAATAATCGCGGCAGTCATTTTAGCCCATTCGTATTTGGTCTTCTCTTTTTTGATATTCTGAATAAATTCTTCCGATCTTTTGTTTTCGAAAAAATCAACAAGTGCATCCGCAATTTGTTCAGGCTTTACATCGACTACATAACCTACTTTATTGTGGGGAACAATTTCGGCAAGTCCTCCTACTTGTGTAACCAGCATGGGTTTTTCGTAGTGATAGGCAATTTGGCTTACGCCGCTCTGTGTTGCCGAACGGTAAGGTTGGGCTATAATATCGGCAATGCTGAAATAATTTTTTACTTCGCTGTCCGGAATAAAATGCGTACGAAGTTCGATATTGTTTTCAAGTTTCAGTTTAGCAATCAATTCCCAATAAGGCTGCGGATTTTCGTAAAACTCGCCGGCAACAATAAGTTTTGCTTTATATTTACGCAAACGGGGGTCGGCAAACGCTTCAATCAATAAATCGAGTCCTTTATAATGGCGGATAAATCCAAAAAATAATACATAAGAAAATTCTTCGTTCATAGCAAGACGTACCGAAGCTTCTTTTTTTGTTAGTGCATCGCCATAGTGGTCGTAAAGCGGATGCGGCGAAACAACTACCGGTTTGCCGGTTTTGTCAAACGTTCGGATATCATCTTTTACCGAATTGGCCATGCATACAAAACTGTGCATTTGATTAACAAAAAAACGGGGAAATATTTTGTCGAGTATGGTGGGTTCATGGGGAATCATGTTATGTATTAATCCCAGCATATTCACTCCATTTCTGCGGGCAAAGCGGGCAATTGTGGCAAAACTGGGAGCAAAAAAAGCCATCCAATAACAGAAAATTACAATATCAGCATTTTTCTTTCTGATCAATCTTCCGGTTTTTATCCACGTTATAGGATTTAACGAATGTATTGTTCGGTATATTTTCAGATCATTCGGGGCATTTTCATCTGAATACTGCGTTTTACCAGGAAAGAGAAATGAAGGATACTGAAGTGTGAATGTGAGAATTTCCACCGAATGACCCTCTTTAACAAATTCACGGGCAAGACGCTCATTGTAAGTTGCCAAACCTCCCCTGTAAGGCCATACTGTACCTACAATAATTATTTTCTTTTTACCTTCGGCATTAGAAATATTTATATTTTCATTTTTCATTTTTCATTTTTCTGTAAAAAAAATTACACTATATGTCCATGTTGATAATCTTACAAAATTACGAAATAATTTTTACTTCGATTTTTATTAGCATAGTTACAAAAAAATTTTCAGATAAAAACATCAAATTAAATCTATAAGTTGATATAGCTTTTACAGTTCGCTGAAATTTTTTGTTGATACTTTTACGAATTTTCAGCGCAACCCTTCGCCGAAAGATATATTTTTTTGAACGTAATTTTAAAAAACAGCAGGTTTTATAAATTAATTCAATTTTTTATCGAAATAATTTGACAGGGTGGTAAAAAATCGTTTAATTTGCAGTCTGAAAGTAATAATTCAAAAATTTCATTGCAATGAAAAACTTTTTAAAATATCTGGGTTCTATCGTAATACTTCTTGGGGTAATCCCATTGTTAGTGTATCATTTCGGAACTGTACAAAACAATACATTGTTGGCAAGCGCAGGTATCATTATGATTGTCGGAGCAGTACTTCATGTTTTGCTGAATAAAAAAATTATGTGACGAACGCAAATTTAAGAAACTTAAAAACCGGCAGTGATGAAAATGGTCATTTTGCCGGTTTTTTTATTACAGAAAATATCCGTCTAACTTCAGTTTTTTCACAGGATCAACTTTAGGATAGAGCCAGTTGTTAATTTTGTAACTCAGATATGCGCTTCCGGCTCCTAATATGGCAGCACTTATTACATCGGAGGGATAATGTACTCCAAGATTCATACGTGAATACCCCACTGAACCTGCCCATAAATATGCCGGCAAAATGATATACCACTCGGGATAGTGTATGCTTAATGATGTTGCCGCAGCAAAAGCAAATGAAGTGTGCCCCGATGGAAGCGACTTTGAATGAATATCTTCGTAGGGTGTAATTAAATCAGGCCAGGTAATCGCCGGGCGTGGTCTTCCTATAGCAGTTTTAAGTCCATATGTTAACCCTGCAGCAATCCCCAAACTAATTCCTGATGTTATAGCGCTTTTAAGCATTTCTTCATCGTGTGTGATAAATGCCGCAGTGCCTAAAACTATCGGAAAAGACATCCCTACTGCCGTTGTTGAATTGGAAAGTACAGTAGAATAATTACGTAAAAACGTTGAAGGATTACTGTTAATTTTCCGCAGTATTTCTATGTCGGGATTTTGAGCATTACTGTAAGAGATAAACGTAATTAACAATCCAATGATTAAAAAATTGAGTATTTTTTTTTTCATTATTCTATTTCAACTATGAATAATTACAAAAACTGTTTAGTGTTTTTTTTATTGTATGAAAGTTTCAATCAATAATTGTATGTATGATTACCGGAAAATGATCCGAAGGGTAAATACCGGCATTAGTCTTGTCGTTTATGGTTGAATAATTCAAGACTTTCATTTTGTTTACAAAAATATAATCGATTCTTACTGATTCTGAAAAATCCGATTTTGAAAAATTCCAACCATTAAAAGTGCCGGTTGTGCCAACAGGTTCATTTCTGCTGCTTTCACGGCTGTCAATGAATGTTTTTTTCAAATTACTGTAAAAATTTTTGTCAGCAGGAGTTGCATTAAAATCGCCGGTTAAAACCACAGGAAAATTTCCTGCAATTTCGTTAATTTTTTCAGTTATTAGTTTGGCACTTTTTTCACGTGCAATTTTCCCAACATGATCGAAATGAGTATTAAACACGTAAAAAGTTTTATTTGTTGCATTGTCAGTTAATTTACACCAAACACAAATCCTGTTATAAACAGCATCCCAACCTGTCGAAACTTTTTCGGGCGTTTCTGAAAGAAAGAAAAATCCTTTTTCTGAATGAGAAAAGCGTTTTTTATTGTACAAAATTGCTAATCGTTCGCCCCTTGTGCCGTTATAATTATCTCTTCCGTACGAAATGCTTGCGTAGTCCGAAAGTCTTTGTAATAATTCTTTTTGTTGTCGATTGTTTCTGATTTCCTGAACTCCAAGTATATCCGGTTGATATCGTTTTACTAAAGCGGCAACTTCATTTTTTCGGTTATTCCAGTAAATAAGTCCGGTGTCTGTCGCAGTGAGAATCCGAATATTCCAACTCATAATTTTCAGTGTATCGGTGCTTGCTAAATTAGGTTCAGGTTGTAAGGTTTGAGAATTTGTAGCTATGGAAATGAATACGAGAACTGTAGTCAAGAATCGAATTAGGTTCATTCGGCGTTAAATTAGGTTGTTTATACCATTAATTTATATATAGTTATCGTAAATTTGTAACAAAACCAACCCCGCCCCCACTGTTGGGGGCTATATTATTTCATAATTTGAATCTCTAATATTTGGATATTTCCCTTGATCGAAGGGAGTTTTTAAAAGTTAGACAAATTAAAAAAGACCGGGGTTGGAGTTAGCGTTGGCTCGTGAGAGATCAACAGTACAAATATAGATTAGAACCATTTAAAATCCAAATTTTTAATGTTAAAAAAACAATTTATTTGAATATCAATTCATCATTTTATCTTTTTAATTTTTAAACATTATGATTAGCATATTATGAGGTTAAAAATAATTTATTTACAACTTAGTCACTCAGTACACCAAGATACACTAAGTTTTAATTTAAAAAAACACGAAGTACAAAACAAAAGTGGTTTATATTTTTCACCTTTCTCTGATAGAGAAATAATTATATTAATCAAAAATAGTTTTGTTTTACTTATTTTTCTGAATACAATATTTTCTGTGTGTCTTAGTGACCTGAGTGTCTAATTGGTATGTTTTAATTCCCTTTTTATGATTGTAAAAGCGGATTAATTCATATTTCTTTTTTGTGTAAGGGCTTTAATATGTTTCTTAGTTAGAAATAAATAAATATACAAAAAATGAACAAAAATCAAATTTATCTGATTATATTTGTGTAAAACTATGGTATGAATCTCAACGTAAAGAATGAAACTTCGCGCTTACTGGCGGTAGTACTCGGACAGCCCGGTTCTCCCGGAAAAGTGCCGTTACCCGAGAATACTTACGATCCAAAATCGTATGAATCGGTTATTAAGGGTATTTATCCAACGGAGGAAAATATCTATCGGGAAATGACAGCTTTCGAAAAAGTACTGCAAAAGTATAATGTGCAGGTTTTTCGTCCATGGACGCTTGAAAACTGCAATCAGGTTTTTGCACGGGATGTTGCTTTTGTTATCGACGATAAAATAATAAACTGTAACATTATTCCCGATCGCGAGGATGAAAAAGAAGCTTATGAAATTGTTTACGATCAGATTGCATACAACAAAATTTTCAATTTACCTGAGCGGGCGCATGTTGAAGGTGGCGATGTTGTATTGTTCAACGATATTGTTTTCGTAGGATTATATACAGGTTCAGACTATGCAAAACTCAGATCGGCACGTACGAATCGATACGCTTTTGATTTTCTGAAAGAAATTTTTCCTGACAAAAACTTTATACCCCTTGAACTGATTAAAAATGATACAGACCCTTATAAAAGCGTACTTCATCTCGATTGTACTTTTATGCCGGTAGGGAAAAATAAAGCGATAGTTTACAAACAGGGATTCAAATTTGAAAAAGATTATAAATTCATCCTGGATATTTTCGGCAAAGAAAATATATTTGAGATCACGCAGGAAGAAATGTATTATATGAATACAAATATATTTTCAATTTCTCCTGAAGTTGTAGTTTCGGAACAGAATTTTCATCGGCTGAATAATTATCTCCAGCACGAATGGGGATTAACAGTTGAAAAAGTGCCTTATTATGAAATCTCCAAAATGGGAGGATTGTTGCGTTGCTCTACTTTACCTCTTATCAGAGAAAATTAATTTTTTTGAGTAATGTTTAAAAAAACTCTTGCAACACTATCTGTATAAGTTAATAGTTATCAATCATTAAAATAACAGGTTTATGAATTCAGGGAAATTGTTAAACGACAACAATCCAGCTTTAGAAGCAGGAGTTTACAGTCAAATTACTGACACCTTACTCATGATTGAACCTGCAAAATTTGGCTACAACGCAGAAACCGCCGAAAACAATTTTTTTCAGGTAAAACCGGATATTCCAGCAGAAAAAATTCAAGCGGCAGCACTCCTAGAATTCAGAAATATGGTTCAAATCCTTCGTGAAAACGGTGTTGAAGTGATTGTTGTACCTGATACTCCCGAACCGGTGAAACCTGATGCAGTTTTTCCAAACAATTGGATTTCATTCCAGAAAGATAATCGCGTGGCAATGTATCCCATGTTTGCCGAAAATCGTCGAACAGAAAGACGTATCGATGTTGTTGAAAAGGTTACAGGATACGGTTTTAATATTTCTCAAATGGTCGATTACTCTGTATATGAAAGTGAAAATCGGTATTTGGAGGGAACAGGAAGTATGGTGTTCGATCGGAAAAACCGCATTGCTTATGCAGCTTTATCACCCCGAACCGAGGCACAACTTTTTGCATGGTTTTGCAGCGATTTTGCCTATAAACCCGTTACATTTACTGCCAGACAAACCGTTGGCAATAATCGCTTACCTGTTTATCACACCAACGTGGTTATGTCTGTGGCTGAAAATTATGTAGTTATATGCATGGAAAGTATAGATAACGTCCAGGAGCGTGAAATGCTTCAAACAATTTTTGAAGAGACAGGTAAAACAATTATTGAAATTACGGAAAACCAGATGCAACACTTTGCAGGGAATATTCTTCAATTAAAAAATATGCAAAACGAACGATTGTTGGTAATGTCGCAAACAGCTTTCGACGCTTTGAGTGAAAGTCAGAAACAACAACTCAATAATTTTAATAAAATAGTACCCATTCCCGTGCCAACCATTGAAAAATACGGCGGAGGAAGTGTACGTTGCATGATGGCGGAAGTTTTCTGAAAATAGGCCAAATAACCCCCTAAAGGGAGAAAAATACGGATATAGCTAACGAGAAGAAGAGGAAACGAGAAAACATAAATAATCGTTATAATTTTTGAAACATTTTGAGACAAGGCTGGTCTTGTCTCAACTGAAACACTATAAATAATGAACAAAACACTAACTTCAGAAGAATTAATGGCGCTCGAAAACGAATATGGCGCTCACAATTATCATCCATTACCTGTAGTGTTGGAACGTGGTGAAAGAGTATTTGTTTGGGATGTAGAAGGAAAGCGCTATTTCGATTTTCTTTCGGCATACTCGGCAGTAAATCAGGGTCATTGTCATCCAAAAATAATTGCCGCATTAATTAATCAGTCGAAAAAGCTGACATTGACTTCCCGTGCTTTTTTCAATAGTGAACTGGGAATTTACGAAGAATATGTTACCCGATATTTCGGTTACGAAAAAGTGCTACCCATGAATACAGGTGCCGAAGCTGTGGAAACTGCTATAAAACTGAGCCGGAAATGGGCTTATGAAAAAAAAGGGTTATCGGAAAATTCGGCTCAAATTATAGTTTGCGAAAACAACTTCCATGGTCGCACTACAACAATTGTTTCATTTTCTGTTGATCCTGATGCTTTTACTCATTATGGACCTTACACGCCCGGATTCATTGTCATTCCGTACAACAATTCGGAAGCACTCGAAAAAGTTCTTAATGAAAACCCGAATATCGCAGGTTTTTTGGTTGAACCGATACAAGGTGAAGCAGGCGCTTATGTCCCCGATGATGGTTTTCTGAGCAAATGTTATCAGCTATGCAAACAGAAAAATGTGCTTTTCATAGCCGATGAAGTACAAACAGGTATCGCTCGCACAGGAAAAATGCTTGCCTGCGATTACGAAAATGTGCATCCCGATATCTTGATTTTAGGGAAAGCCCTTTCGGGAGGAGTTTATCCGGTTTCGGCTGTACTTTCTTCTGCAGAAATTATGGAGGTGTTTCGTCCCGGTCAGCATGGCTCAACCTTTGGCGGTAATCCGCTTGCGGCAGCAGTTGCGATTGCTGCTCTTGAGGTGGTTAAAGACGAAAATCTTGCTCAAAATGCTTATGAGTTGGGAATTTTCTTTCGCAACGAAATGGAAAAACTCTGTAATGAATCGTCAATTGCTTCTTTTGTTCGTGGTAAAGGATTGCTGAATGCTTTAATTATTGATAACTCTAAAACAGAAAATCTGGCATGGGAAGTGTGTTTGAAGCTTGCGGAAAACGGACTTTTAGCAAAGCCCACGCATAAAAATATAATTCGGTTTGCTCCACCGCTTATTATTACACAGGAGCAACTTGCGGAATGTATAGGTATTATCCGCAAAACAATTTTGTCCTTTTCATGACATTACAAAATATTTGAAAAAATTGTCCCCCAAAGCTTTTTTAGCGCGGGGGACAATTATTGAATCAAATAATCTGAAACAATCTAAAACTGTAGATTATTTGCATAGCACTTTAGTTGTGGTTATTCCCTTTGATGATTTTACACTTATAATATAAATGCCCGACATATCAACCGGAATTTCAGAAAAAACTCCCTGATCTATATTTGCAGAAGCAATTAGTTGACCAGCAATATTGTAAACCGCCACTTTTGAATTTACTAAATCTGAACGAACAAGAATTTTCCGATTTACTGTAAAAATTCTGATGTTTTCAATGTCAGCAGAAATCAAATTAGTACCATCATTACTACTCTTTTCAAATGCCCCAATATCAGGTGTAGAAGTATCACGGGGCGTACCATCAAGGTCATAATCGATATTTGTTATATATACTCCTGCATTATTTGAAGCGGTAAGACGCAAATTGGTATTATTTACAAAAGGTGGCATAAACGAAACCGAGTTAACATCTTTACCTGTGGCAGTTTTCCACTCACCCAAATCTGTTTTATTTCCATTTAAATACCCCAAAACCCCTTCATTTCCGGCTACAAAATACAGATTGTTGTCAATTTCATTGAAAGCTGTAATGTGTGCATCGCTATATATGGCAAAAGCTTCGGCATTTTTTGCTATATCATCAATAGAATTAACAAAAATATTATTTATAAGATTAATATCCGTAGCATCGCGCCCAATATAAAATGCTGCACTTTTATTGTCATCATAAGTCCCTGTAACATTTCCAAATAAATGTACAGAATTATGATATAAGTTAACTCCTCCAATTGGTCCGCGCAACCGAATTCCAACTATCGCATCATCGGTTAAACCGTCCCAACCATCACCTGAAATATCCGAAATAGAATTATTATAAACCATAATATTACTATCACCATTCCCTGTGTGGATATCAATACCTTTTCCACCATAACCATCGGTACCAGTATGAGCAATGCCTGTTAGTTCATTACCAAAGATATTTGTGTTGGTTACATCTGTACCAATATCAATTCCGGCAGCATTATCATCTGCATTTTTTATATTTCTAAAGTTATTATAACTGATATCAACTCTATCGGCGTAATAAGCATAAATACCGGCATAACTTATTCCGTCAGATTCATTACCAAAATTGTTTGCTGATATTAAAATATTGTTTATTTTTCTACCAGGCATACCAGATACAACAACACCCGATGAGAGTTGATAGAATTCATTGTTTTCTATGTTTAATCCATCAACTATTGCTCCGGGAATCATTATTCCTGCAGGCCAATCGGGAACAGAACTGTGCCCTCCACGTATAATGCAGTTTTTTATTACGTTATTTCCAATTGTTTTAGTAAAGCTTGAAAACTCACGCAACAGAATAACCTGCGACGGTGCGCTATTTTCTATTATTAAATTACGGTCAGACCCTCCGGTTTGATTTGAACCATCGATAATATAATGACTTGCCCCATCACCAAACATAATAGCAGCAAATTGAGGAGAATAAGCGTTAATCCGTGCAGTAACTCCTGCTGCAGGTTTAATTGTGATAGTATTTACTGCACTCATTCCTGTAATTTCTGAAAAATGAAAGTTTTCGTAATATAAATTATCAGTCAACAGAAATACCACCGGACAGGTAATTTCTTTATCTTGGATGTAATTCATAGCATCGGTAATTCTATTAAAATCCTGGCCGACACCGACGGTATATGTGCCACAAATAGAAACTATTTGATAACTGTAATAAGTATCGGGGTTAGCACAAGCAGGAGGATTTGCCGTTAATCCGGTTTCATTACCACTGTTATATACAGAAGCCCATACATTCGGAATTGTTGCCAAATCCTGCGCTGCAACAAAGTAGAATACATAATCTTTATCCTGCACACCTCCACCAAATGTAAATGAATACTGATTGCTACCAAGCGGAACCCCTTGTACGCCAATCCATGAACCTGAAGGAGTTGTAGTAGTGGATTTTTGCCAGTAAAGCATGGGTAAACCAACACCCGTTAAAGGAATTCCGGAAAAATCATCGGTAATAGTTGCTACCAATGTACGGGGATCAGTTGAAGCAGTATTGCTCAGCACATCGTACTGAATTGTAGGTGGCACATCATCGAGGTGAACGCCTCCGAATTCATCAGCGCCGATATCGGGCGCTTGAGCCGGATGTCCGGCAAATGCAGGACATGCAGGGTCAGGAAAACGTTTGTCTCCATCAAAATCTTCAATGTTTACAGTTTCACTATTGTAAACACTAACCATTCCACCACTTTCACAATGCGAAATTCCTCCTTCCTGAATGTGCAAATTGTAAGGCGATACGCTTATATTTATAAAAGGAGGCATTTCAAAGAATGAATTATCATCGCAGTCAAATATTAGCATATAATAATTGAAATCATCGTAGAAAAAGGTATTCATGTCCCTGAAAATGTAATATGGATGACCGGATGATGCCGTATAGTAACAATTTCTGTTTGATTCGTTCGATGGTCTTTTCCCAAAGTAAATACTGCTTGAGCCTACTCCATTTGGAGTTGAGTTATTAACAAATATGTTGTTTTGAAAAGTTGTTAAAGGCGATGAACTCGAGGTTGAACTCAAATAAACTGCGGTTCCAAAATCGGATCCTGAGCTTGAGGCATCCAGCATTACTGTATTATTAATTACATATAACTTTCTTGAACTCGTTCCGTTCTGACCAAAATTTATTCCTGCTATTGAAAGTACATTTCCGGCACTTTCCGTTTTCAGTTCCGAAATATAATTGTTGTAAATAAGACATTCAGTCATGTTATCCACAAAAATTCCTTTTAGAGTTGTACCGTTTATACTAAAGGTATTATTTGCCACGGTAGGATTACCTTCTAAAGTCGTCAGGTTGTAAATCCTGTTTTGGTGAATTTTTGTCAGAGTACCATAATTTGCATAAATTCCATATACATACCCGATATTCAGCGAAAAGGAATGAATATTATTTCCACTGATTGTTTTATTTGTTGCTGTACCGTTACTGAAAATTCCTGTTACGGTTTTAAAACTATAAGTATTATTACCGCCAATTGTAAAATTACTAAAGGAATTATTCTGAACATTAAGATTTGTAAGTGAGGCTTCGTTGAAAAATCCGTAAATTCTTGTTTCCGCATCGCCAGTGGCATTTTCAATTTTGTTGTTATTCAGTGTATTGCCTGAAACTGTTAAATTAGCTCCTGAAGCAGTTTTAATGCCAAAAATAGTTCCAGATGGTCCGGTTTTATTATTATCGCTTATTATGTTATCCGATATGAACGCATCAACTGGATTAGAAGTAAGTTGAATTCCTGTTAAGTTACCACCTCCGGGCACTGTATTGTTGAGAATATTGTTGTTTTTTATTTCAGCAACTTTTGGTGCAGTTTCGAGCGATATACCGTAAAAACCTAAAGCTGTGGAAGAATTATACGTACAGTTCTGAATAGTATTTCCATTAATCTTGATTTCGCTGCCTGTAACATTACTGCCACTTTTACACGAAATAGCATAAATATATGATGCACTTATGGAGCCATTTCTCAGGGTAATGGTATTACCTGAAATTTCAACTTTAGCTCCAGATGCAGCCTCAGCCTGAATTCCGTAAATTGAGGCATTTGGGCCTGTACTCTCGGTTAATGTATTGTTGCTTACAACAATATTGTTCTGATAAATAAAATAAATGCCAGCGTTTCCAAAGTTATAAATATTATTCCCTTTTGGCACACCTATTTTGTTATTCTGATCGTACAGAGTATAAGGCGATGCTGCGTTGTATCCATTCAGACAAATTCCTTGATAACTATTCGTAATCGTATTGTTGAAAAATTCACAATTACTGTTTGTGTCTGAACTGTGAGTAATAGTGAGTGCTGAAGTACTTGTGGCAACATGATTGCCGGCGTATATTCCTCTTGTAGATGTATAAGATTTGGTAAGGCTAACACTACAATTTTTAATTACAATGTACTGACAGCCATCGAAAGGTGCTGTGTTTTGTTTTTTTATCAGAGCAAAGCCCCATTCCATACGGTTTGTGTTTGTAGTGTTTGTAGAGTTCTCAATTACATCAATTCCATCGAAGGTAATGTAATCAGTGCCCTGAAGTACAATAATACCGTCGAGTGTACCGGTGCCGATACCGGCAGTAATTTTCGGATTGTCACCTGAACCTGATTTCTGAAAAATAATTGGATTGGAAGAAGTGCCGGTGGCTGTAATATGTCCGGCGGTGGGAGAAGTAAATGTTTCGGTATGACCGGCGGCAATGTTAAATGTTACTCCGCCTGAACCTACTCCGTTCGTATTGAGAGCTCCTATGGCAAGCTCTACTGTGGTGTAGTCGCCCGGAATGGTTTTAATTCCGGTGAGTGACTGGCTACGTGCCGTAAAACTCAGCACAAATACTGAGAAACACAAAAGTGTAATAAAGTAAACTGATTTTTTCATGATGTAAATTGTTTAAAAGGAAATTAGAAATTTGCATTTTTATATAGTTTTTGTGGCGTGTAAAATAATTGTAAATTTAGCTCTCAAATATAGTAAAAAAAATTAAATCAATTCTTGCAATTGTATATTTATTTAAAAAATCAAATATTTTAACGCTTTTGAATGTTAAAATATTTATGATTCTATAAACAGTATTATAAAATAAAAAACCTAACATTGTTGAAATGTCAGGTTTTTTGTTTTCTGAGAAGAAAAGAGGTTTTTTTATCAAACCGGTTGAACCAATCTTGTAATTTCTGAATGCAAATCCAAGGTTTCTTTTAATAATTCAAAGTTTTTGGCATTGGGAAATTTAAAGCGAATTTTTGCCGATAATTTCCTAAAACTTTTGTACCATGTAAACGATAATTTTCCTGTGATGTATTGTAAAGGAATGATAAATAACATATTAAGAAAGTTAAGTTCAAATTTTTTGTAAATATAAATCCCCTGAAGTATGTAAAACAAGGGAAAACTTATCATTCCACTTACAAAACGCAAAGAGCTAAGTCCTCCGGGAAAATGAATTTTAAATATTTTGCGTACTACATCAGGCGCAAAAAAAGGCAATACATTTAATAGTAGTCCGGCAATAAAAATAGGTGAAGTTAATATTAAACCCAAAGTAGTTAGAAAGATGTTTAATATTGAAGATGGTTTAACTTCGAAGATCCAATCTCTCAAATGAAGTTGTTTCAGATTTTTTTTGTAATTATTGCTTAGTTTATCTATTCTCTCCGCAGTTTCAGGATCAGAAAACTCAAGTTTGTTGAGCCATTGTGCAGTTTTTTGCCGTGCATGAAAACGATTCAGAGGTTTATCATCAAGATTTAACTGATGAGCTACTGCTGAATTTGTTAGCTCTGTGGCAGTTTCGAAACCATAATAATGCTTTTCGGAACTTATATGTACCGTTAAAT
>CAZDSY010000057.1:16574-18850 GCA_964508285.1 uncultured Paludibacter sp. | reverse complement strand
TTCTGTATATTTTATTGATATTCTTTGATTTATATACTTTTTAAGGCTTGACTAACTATATGTGCAAATCTGTCTTTAGGCGGTTCATTTAAAAGCAAAGGAGGCCAAAATTTGCCTCCTTTGTGCTGAATATACTGTAATGATTAAATTAAAATGATAGCAGCTTACATCTTCACAATTTTCCGGATATATGTTTTCTTGTCAGCGGTAATACTAACGAAGTAGAAACCACTTTGCAGATTGCTTACATTTAGTTTGTGATGGGGTAATCCGCCCGAAATAATCTCATTGTAATGGATTTTCCCAATCTGATCAATTATCCTTATAGCAATGCTGCCAGTGATTGCTCCGGTTTCGACAGTACAACTTTCGTTAACCAGGCTGGGATAAACCCGCACGTTTGCGCCGGTTATGTCTTCGATTCCGTTAGCCACATCGATGGATATAATTCCTTCGTTCAGTCGTGAGGTATTCCATTGTAAACCTTCACCGGGAATTTCAGGAACAATATTTTCGAACGTTCCGCTGGTACTTCCTGCAGTAAAAAGGGTGAAACTTTTACCTGCAGCAAACACAGCGCCTATTTCCTGTAGTTCAAGCGTACCTTTTAATGTCAGGTTACCTGAAACACTTAGTTTATCATTGTTGTTGGGAGCAATTCGGAATTTTGTAGTTGAACCACTGAACAAATTCAAATTTGAACCAAAATTCAATGTGCCGTACGAAACAGCACCGGGGATTAGTTTAGCACCCGAACCAATAGAAGTAACTCCAGCAATGATACCTGTGCCGCTTAAGGCACCACCGTTGCCAACGGTTACAGTTCCGGTTCCGGTTGCGCTTCCCGTAGTATTCGCAACGAGCAAAGTCCCATTTTCTACAACAGTTCCGCCGGAATGGAGGTTTGCTCCGGTAAGCGTCAGCGTTCCGGTTCCTTTTTTTGTTAGTCGTCCGGCACCGTCATTCATTACTCCGCTAAAAGTAGTGTTTGCATTGTTGCCTCCCACGATTATGAAGTTTCTTCCTGAAATAGTGCCGGTACCGCTTAACGCGCCGAAAGTAAAAGTCTGACCGCTTGATAATTCGCTACTTCCATTGGTTGCAGCCATAAGGTAAGTTCCATCGCCCAGATTAATTTCGGCAAGTGGCATATTTCGCGATGTTGCACTGTTTAGTCTCACATCTCTTCCGGTAAAGTTAATTTTTCCTGTAAATTGCGACCAATCACCATTCAAATCGGAACGTACATAAGGTATTTGCACCTGAATTTGTCCGGCTCCGGTTAATTTCGATGCGATATTCCAACGAGAAGGCAAATCCCAGCGGGCACTTTTACCGGCAGGCACTTCTATTTCATTACTGAAAGTTCCTGTGTTCGAAGTAGAATTTATATCGAACATTCTGAAAATTCCGTCATTGAGTGTAATTTTCGATGCTCCCATTGAGTAACGATTGGCATCGGCCGAACCAAGAAATAGTAAACCATCATTAACAACTACCTGGCTCAAACTATTGGAGCCTTGAAGTGTTAGCGTACCTTTGCCGTTCAATTCTAATGAAACACCTGAGCCAACAATATTACCGCTCAAAAGCACACTATTGTTTGAATTTGGATTATTCACCGTCAGTTTTCCGGTAACCTGCAAGCTTCGGTTAGTGGACATTTGCGCACGTGTTTGAAGGGTAGCATCGCGCATTATCCAATTGCTTGATGCTGAAGAAGATGCTCCGATTGAACTAGGTAATCCACCATCTTTTAATGAGGCAACCTCAAGCACACCGCCGTCGATTTCAACTTTACCTGTAAAAGTATTTTCAGTATTTTGTATTGATAATTTACCTGATCCTGATTTTTTTAATCCACTTGTGCCGGAAATAATTCCCTGACCACTAATGGTATAATCAGCATTATTATTGAAAGTAAGTTCGCCAACCGGCATAGTTTCGGAAATAACAATACTTTTGCGTATAGCTTCATCGCCGAAATAAACGGAATCGCCCGGTACAAAAATACCGGAGAGGCTACCATATACAAAATTTGGTGTTTTAAAATCCCATGCAGTGCTTTGGTTTCCCATCCAACTTACCTGTGAAGCCGAACGCGATTTTTCAATCGCGATAATAACCGCGTTGTTTTCAACTTTAAGTGTATAAGGAATACCCTCGAGTCCGACAACTGTAAAACTCTATGCAGTGGCATTTGTAGTTCCTGTAAAACTAATTAATGTAAGCGTTCCTTCCTGTATTACAGTAAGTGGTTGAATAATAATGCAGTT
>CAZDSY010000057.1:0-16474 GCA_964508285.1 uncultured Paludibacter sp. | reverse complement strand
TTAATGTAAGCGTTCCTTCCTGTATTACAGTAAGTGGTTGAATAATAATGCAGTTGTTGGTGCCCGAAACCGTAAAATTACCATTAATAATTAATTTTGAAGCAGGAAGAGCTTTTGTCTGATCGCATCTGAATGCAAGATTGTTTCGTCCCATTAAAACTAAATTCCCTTCAATAGTCATTATTCCGGTTTGGTTCAATGCTCCGGGTTCAATGCGTGCACCTTCACGGTTCAATCCTTTTTCGAGCGTAATTCCGCCAAGCAAAGTTGCATTGCCGGCAATAACACCTCTTGCATCTACTTGCACAGGACTTACATAATTGCCGGTAACAACTAATTTACCTTCCGATATGCGTGTTTTTCCTGTAAAATCGTGTTGATTATTAAATATTACTGTACCCTGCAGCGACTTTATCAAATCCATATTTCCGCTGAATTTTCCGCTTCCTGTAAAAGTGTAATTACTTTCTTTGGGATTCATTAGATACACTTTTGATGGCATCATTACCGTTGACATATTTACTGTGCTGTTTCCTCCCCGAATATCGTACATTATAATTTTTGAATCGGCATACCCAGCAGGTTTATCTTCTTCATCAATCCAACCAGAAGTGGTATAGTAAATGTCAGCCTGCTGTACCGGAGCAATGGGAGGTTTAGGCATATCGGCTGCCATGTAAAAATCAACATCGGGAGTTTGATAATATCCACGTTGAGTTGTTTGTCCTCGATAAGCAGGATTTTGCATAAGATGATACAAGCGGATATTGGTTTGTTCCCAGGTGGAAAGAACAACAAAACCGGTTTGATCGCTACGACAAAAAATCAATTCTTCACGCCAGTCGCCGAACAAATCGCCCCAAAAAGCGGCTCTTGCTCCGTAAGCTGCAGCAAAGTAATAAGCACCGTTGCCATTATTTTCGTTATAAAGATTTGGCAAATCGCGCTCCATACCTGTGCCGGCAGCATTTATTTTATGAAAAGCAACGTTAGATCCGGAACTGTTTACTCCATTTAGTTCATAGCGCGACAAATTCGGTCCCCACCAAACAGCTTCGGCAGGGAAATTTCCGTAAGCATTCGGTATTTGATTTCCTTTACAATCGAACATGGTATAACTTTGCATTGTTGACCAGAATTGTAACCCCCGACGGTTAGGGTCGAATGCAGCGCAAATACCGCGGCCAACATCGCCTACCGCCGACTGATAAATTCCTTTTATCATTTCACCGGTTTGAGCATCGTAAAGCGCCATACCAAGTGTTTTTGGGTTGTCCTGTTGAATCATAAAATGTTCAAGTCCCGGACGGTCAGGATCGATATCACCAAGCATGTGACGGTCGCCATGGACAGCATCTTTATGATAGTTCATAAGTGAACCATCGTGATTTAAAACATAACCGCCTTCAACAAAATTATCTCTTCCATCACCATTTACATCGGCTACGCGTACCTGATGAAAATCTGCCTGTCCGGGATAAAATCGATTCGACCATTCTAATTGTAATTTACCGTTGCGATAAGACCAAGCTGCATGTGAACCTTGAAAATTACCATTGGCGGCACGTGTTTTATATTGATAAATGAGCGAAGGGCGAATCCCATCAAGATAAGCAATGATAAAATGTCCACCCATTTCTTTCCAGTCATCGGTACGTGTGTTTTGCATTGCATCGAAGTAGGGTAGAGAAACACGGTCAATTTCTTCACCGGTTTCTCCGTTAACAATTGCAATCCATTGTGGAGCTGCGCCCGGTATGGAACGATAATTTGTTACCTGTCCGTTTGTGCCGGTTATCACTTTTCCATCAGCAAAAGTGGTTCCCTCACTCACTGCCATAAGTACTTCTGCTTTTCCATCGCCATCCATATCATAAGCTGTTACCATATCGTTATGTCCACTGCATATTTTCACATTTGGCCCCATATCAATTCTCCAAAGAAAAGTTCCGTCACTATTATATGCTTCAACTTTGGGTGAGGGATAATCGGCGGCACCTCCTGTTCCATCTTCTGTAACGGCACCATAATTCTGGCGATCAAGTACATAATCGTATTTTCCATCGCCGTTCAGATCGGCAGGCCAGCAAAATTTCATTCCCATAGTTGGATGCCCTGTAGGTAAAGGTTGGAAATTGAAATCGTGAACAATGCGACTTGCAATAGTATTTTGAGGCAAAGTAAAACTTCCGGGTTCGTCTTTTTCCACACCGTTCAATACGCTTTTAACAACAAAAGTGTAAGTAGCTGAAGATGTGTTGAGACTTGCCGTGTAATTGGTGCTATTTGTGATTGGGTTTATGTTTAATTTGATGAGGTTGCCTGTCTCTGATGTTTTATAATAAAGATTGTAGCCAATTTCATCAGGGTCAGTGGCAAAATGCCTCCATGATATGTAAATCTGAGAACTCGATTTTGGTATAGCCACAATGCCTCTGTCCATTCGTTCCATTTTTCGTTGGGCAACGATTGTTGGAAGAACTAATGCAGTGATTATCAGAACTAATGTAAATCTAAGGTGTTTCATTTGCCTATGTTTTTTGTTGAGAGTATTTTGAGTTGATAGGGTAAGGGAAAACTCTGAAAATTTGACAAGTTCAAAAACAAGAATTTTTATGAAATTATATATACAAAGCCAAGTAAATAATGGATGAATATACAATTAAATAGCTCAAAACTGTTTTGAATTTCAAAATTATTTTTTTGAAAATGTTTTTACGATAGTATAAAAAAGCATCATCAACCAAATTATTTTCAGTTAATGATGCCATTTTAATAAGTTGATAAAATGTTCTGCAAAGAAAATGTTATTCTTTGCAGAAACATTTTGAAGTAGTATTCGATTTTTTGACAAACAAAAGCTTTTTACATTCTGTAATCTACTTTTTTTTTATCAAAAATTCTTAATTTCAAAGAACAAAAATTACTTATTTCTGATCATTGATCTCAATCAGTCTTTCCTGGTTGAAAAACTTAATTGTTTCAACGCTGTTATCAGTATAAGTAGTTCTTTTCAAAGTATAACCTAAATGGTATTTTGTAACTTTCTGACCTAACATATTGAAGTACTCAATACTTTTCACTTCTTTCGAAGCATTTACGTCATTTATGCCAGACACACCTAAATGTCCTAAAATTCCTGTTTCGGGATCGAAATAATATATTTCACCACCTTCAGGAACTTCAGTTTGAGGAGTATTTCCTGTGATATTTTTACCATTAACCAAAACCTGAACAAAAGCCATATTGTCAAGAATATCATAATTGCCACCCGCTTTCAGAATAGTAATTTGCTTGCTTCCAATAGGTGAGTTCGCTACAGTAATGTCAATAATACCTTTTTTGATACTTATATCGCCTAAAGCATCAACAAATTCATAATTACCTTCTTCAAAATTGTTAACTTTCAGTTTTAATACTGCCAAATCATTGGTCATAGAGAATGCGTTGGCATATTTTCCTCCACCTTCAACAATACCATTAACAGTTACAGTTGATGCTCCGATGAAGTTATTGCCAGTTTTAAGAGTACCATTGGCATCAACAGTAAGTGCTATTTGGTTGATAGCAGGTGCTACAATTGAATCATGTAATTGCAGCGTTCCATCGGTAACTTTAATTACATGTGCTGCAGAGTCAGTTACGAAAGTAACTTTACCGTTAATGTCTAATAATCCTGCGCCTGTTACATTTATCTGACTTCCTTCTTTTGTATAGTTAGGGAATAAAATATCGCCATTGATAATAAATTTACCACCGCTTACATTCACCTGACTTCCTCTTGTGCCTATGGGGAAATTAAAGTTGCCATTTACTGTCCAACTTCCTGCTCCTGATTTAGTAATTCCAACACCATTGGCTGCATAAGTTGTTACAGCGGCAGTAGTATCTGTTGCCGGAACGTGAGATCGAGTAAATGCTCCAATTTCTCCATTGAATACTGCATCAGTTCCTAATCCACCAATATCGTAACGGAAATAGCGACCATCAACAAAACCGGATTCAATACGTGAACCTGCATCACCGGTAAGTTCTCCCACATAAACAACATCGTTGTTGTTTGAATTTTCGTTGTACTGACGTACCAGACGAGTGTGTGGACCTAAATGCAATTTCACTTTTTGCATTACAGCGCTGACTACTCCAAGACCATTCGGTATAGGGTTATCCAATACATCGTTATAATAATTAACCTGTGCATTATCGGGCATTGTACCACCCCAACCTGTACGCCAGGTAGCGGAGTTCAAATTTGTTTGAGTCATTTGATGAATATTTACTGTATTGAAACCACTGATTGCAGGAGCATATTCATTAAGTGAAATCAGATTCAGATTCAGTTTACTTTCAGGTGTACCTTCAATTGCTTTTGTAAAAGTAGCACCTGCTTCCAATCCCAGTGTAATTTCAGGTTCGGTTGTTTTAAACTTAGCCGCTGCGTTTGCGTGTTTAACTAATACAGGTTGAGCTGTTTGGATTATTGCTCCGGCAGCCATACGGTTATCTGAGCCAAGTGTAGTTGGCGCACTAACCATAAGTGTACCGTTACCAACAATTCTTCCTGTACCACCAAAAATATAATCAGATGCAGAAATTGTCATATTGGCATCTTTTAAATCAACTTCTCCGGTAACTTCAACCGTTTTATACAATGCATCAGGATTGGAGAATGATACTTCATTCCCGGGTTGATAGGACATAGAAGTTCCACCGTTTATTTTAAAGTTATCATCCAAATAATTCCATTTGCCGGAAGCGTCGCCACTCCACACATACGTACCTGCTGTTACAGCCACTTTTTTGAATACAACAGTGAGTGAATTGTCGGCACCGGTAAAATCAACTGTTAGACTTTCGCCATCTGTACTCTTTGCAGCATTTGCAGCATGAGTTGCTTCTTCATCATAGAAATAGTAGTACATTCCATCGCCTGATGTAAAATTAGTTTTATCGTCTTTTGTAAGACTAACTATAGAGGTTACCTGTTGATTTGGTACTACTCTGTTTTCTTTAACAGAATTCCCGGAACGATCAACATATTTAATAGAGACATCGGCAATTCCAACTGATTCTTTCCATACGTATAACTGCAAGTTATCATAAGAATGATTTAAAGCTCCAGACCCACCACTACGAGTATGGAATGATGCTATACGGTCAATTTGATTAACAATCCTATTTTCAATTGGAACTGTGGTTGCCGTTCCTACCATCCAAGGTGCAAGGAAATCTTTATTTTCTATGGTGTCACCGTTTGCAGGGTTCGCTATTTCATACATCACAAATTTCTGAATTTTTTGTGTTTTAAAATTCATTTCAGCAAAAATATGAAATGCTGAACCTTGAACAAGTTTTACTTTGGTTCGTGTACTTAAATTCAAACTATCTGCAGTAACCCAATCAGTTTTAACGGTTGCTTGTCGAGTAAACTTACCATTGTTGCCGTTTTGATTGTAGAAGACAGGACCCTGAAATTCACCCGGAATAATTGCACCCCCTGCATCACGTTTCGGCAGACCTATTGGATCGTGGTTGAGGAAATGGAAATAACCATCCGGATTTTTGTAGCAGTATAAACCAAAAATTACGTCACCATACCATGTATCGTTTACATTTACGTTTGCACTGTTCGGACCCATCACAAAGAATCCGTTTGCTTGTCGAGCATCCCAGTCGGCAGAATTAACTGTCCAGTCAAACTCCATAACCCATAGTGTAGAATCTTTAAAGTTACTGGTTGCCGTTGAGGGAAAACGCAATTCACCTCCACGGGTACCTGATCCGCTTGCACTAACTTTTAAGTACCCGGAACCTACTACATAGGTTGCGGCAGCATGTCCAAAAAAGCAGGATGTGTTAGAAACTCCCGACCAACCGGTTGGTAATGCTTCCAAACCATCAAATGTCTGATTAATGAAATAGTTTGGGAAAAACGTTCCGGGTTGTGCAAAAGTTTTTTCCGGAATCATAATTGCCATAATACAGGCAATAATCAGTAATGTAAATGTTTTTTTCATTGTAATTAATATTTTTGGAACACCTCAGTATGTTTTTCAATTTTGATTATCACCGGATAGAGGTGTGTTTAATATCGGGTAATAATCATTGTTAAATATAAATTATTTTTTCTGTGAAATCAAATATTTTGTGTTAATTTATTCATAAAAAGGAAGATACCAACTTTGCTCATTCGATGTAAAGTTAGGTGCAGGAATTTTTGCACGGTCATACTTCTTTTTAATGTTTTCATCAAAAAGGAAACGGAAACCATCGCGTCCTTCTTTGTTCAACCTTCGTGCAATACGAACCAGATCGCTCCAGCGTTGTCCTTCAAAAGCAAGTTCAAGTCCGGCTTCGCGTACAATTTGTTTTTCGAGCCACTGAATGCTGTCGAGTTGCGTTGTTAAACCGGCAGGGAAATTCACAACAGGCATAAATGCTCGTCCGCGTACACCGGCATTCTGTTCCCATTCGCGTGGATAACGCGCATCGAACCGGTAATCCAGAGGATATGGATCGAAAGGACTTGTTCCGGTTACATAGCACGAATCGTCTGGGAAATAAGTTCCATCGGGTTTTATATAGCGATATTTTGAATTTTTAACCCCATTGTTCAGGAAGCACCAGGCAAGATAGGGATAGCCGGCACGGTTGGCAGCTTCTGCATATCGAAGATGCAATCCTGCTGCACGCGCTAACATCCAAAATCCATGCTGACGGGCTAATGATGATCCTGAGTTACGTCCGCTGTATTTGATGATTAAACCTTTTTCGTTAAACGAACTACCTTTTCCTCTCGCATCGTAAGGGAATTGGTTTCGCATAGGTTTTCCCCAAAGCGAGTCCATAGCATAATCTGAAGCTTTCAGTTGATAACCTTCAAAAAGTTTGGTAAACGGATTCACCGGTTCCAATTTGTCATCGAAAGGAATATACCAGATACGCTCCATAGAAGCACGGTCGGAAGTTTTACGTGATGATGGTGGATCTGTAAAAATATATTTCCAGGTATTTATCAATCCGTTTTCATCTTCGATTCGACCATCACGAAAAACTACAGCATACCAACCAGGTTCGCCGGAAGTTGAAGTAAAGGGGTAATTATAAAGCCTGTAACGCTGACGCTTCATATTTAGATTTCCGCTTGTTTCATCCGTTGCCATTACCATACGATAAAAATGTGCTGCCTCGGCATACTGATTATTATAAAGATATAAATCGGCCAATACAAGCCGCTTACTTATAAACATTGGGTCGAGCGAATACCCGTTAGGCGTTCCATTTACAAGGTCTGAATAAATGTAATCGTCGAGCATGGGTAAACTTTTCATAAATTCAATCAATTTTGGCAATAATTGATCGGCGTTTTCACGTTGACCTTTGTATTTTTCTACATCTGAAAGATTGACAAGCGGTTCAGTAATATATGGAACACTGCCATAGATATTTAACAATTGCAGGTAAATCCAGGTACGAAGAGCACCAATGTCGGAATAACGTTCGTTGTATTCATCGCGGGTAAATTTATTTTCGGCAAGCATTTTGTCGAAATTTGCAAGCGCATCGTTACAGGAATTGATAACGGCATAAAATTGCAATGGAGTTACCCATTGGTTGCTTTCGTCTATCTGGTTCTGGTTAAGTTTCTCAAGTTCGGGAGTTGCAGCCGAAGTTACATCCATAAGATCGGCACGTAATTCATTTAAAATTACAATTTGCTTAGCTAAGGTTGTAAATTGTGCATAAATCCCTAAAATAGCACGGTCTGCATCTGATAGATCTTGATAAAATTTATCGTAAGGAACAGCATTTCCAAGTTCTTCGTCTTTACAGGCATTGAAAAACAAGACACTTGTAAAAAGTATGATTGGCAGGATTATTTTTTTCATATCCAAATTCTTAATTTCTGATTCGTAATTCAATTTTTTATCATTACAGTCCCAATTTAATACCGGCTGATATTGTCGGGGTTTGTGGGACAACACATGGATCGATGCCCATGTAAAGCGGACTTTCACCAGCTGAAAATTCCGGATCAAGACCTTTATAACGTGTAAATGTTAGTAAATTCTCTCCTGAAATATATATCATGCTATTCTGTATAGCCGGAATTTTCAAGTTTAAATCGTATGATAAGGTAATGTTTTTCAAACGCATATACGAACCATCTTCAATCCAACGATCTGAAAAACGTGCATTGCCCATTGGATCATCGGACATTGCCTGAGGAACGGTGGTTACATCTCCTTCCATTCTCCATCGATTCAATACAGTTTGAAACTGATTGTATGGCATGGACATACTTTCGAGTTGTGAGCGTGTATAATTGTAAACATCACCACCGAGTGAATAAATAAAAATAGCGCTTAGCTCAAAATCACGATATTTTAATCGGGTATTAATATTTCCGAACAAGTCTGGATTCGGATTCCCGATTACCACGCGATCATTTTCATCAATCACTTTATCGTTATTTTGATTAACAAACCTCATATCTCCTGCTTTGAAAGGTATAAGCACTAAACCTTCTCGTATATTAAGCCCTTCATTCGATGCATCGGCGGAAGTAGCGTAAACACCATTGGTTTTGTATCCAAAAAACATACCCAGTGGCTGTCCAACTTTCGTTTGAATCGTTGCTCCCAGATATTCATTATAATATTCTTTCCCACCCAAACTCAAAACTTTATTTTTATAACCTGAAATCATTACACCCATATCCCATTTTAAATCACGGGTATTTACAATTCGGGTGTTCAGATTTATATCGAATCCTGCATTACGCATCTTTCCTGCATTCAGAATTACATTTGATTGAGAACCTGAAATACTGGCAGGTTTAACACTCAGAATCATATCATTTACTGTATTCGAGTAAATATCCAGGCCAAAATTTACGCGTTCGTCAAAAATAGAAAGATCGATACCGGTACCCAAACGTTCCATTCTTTCAGGTCTGAGGTCTGTATTTACCAGTGATGTACGCACTAATCCGAACTGACCAACTAATGCATAAGGGTAATAATAACGTGCACCATTATAGTTACCAATATCATCGTTACCAGAAATACCAAAGTTTGTTCTGAATTTTAATAAATTAATCCAATTGATGTCCTTCATGAAACTTTCGTTCGAAATTAGCCATGCAGCACCCGCTGATGGGAAAGGTAATAATTTTGGTACATTAATACCGTAACGCGAAGAAGCATCAAAAGCACTATGTAAATTGAGAAAATATTTATTTCGGAATGAATAATCAAAGTTTGCATAAAACGATGTCCATTTCCAGTCGTTTATACCACCACCAATGCCGCGAAGGTTTGCAGCACCATATTGCAGGGACTTAAATTGATCGGAAGATGAGTTATAGGCTTGTCCGTAGTTGTTATTTGCTGAATTGTCCTGATAACGAAGTCCTGCACGAATATTAACTGAATGTGCTCGAGCAAAAGTATTTTTATAGTTAATATATCCATCTCCGTAAAGTGAAAACAATCTGTCAACCCTGTGTTGAGATTCGTTTAAAATATCTACATTATAAACCTCTTCGTTAAACGCTACTCCTACACTAGGATAGAAAGCTTTTTCACGTTCTTTGTTAAAATTAAGTCCCATTTGGGCAGCTACATCGATATAGCGGTTTATGTTATATATAAATTCGAAAGAACCAAAAAACCGGTAATTGATATTCACTATATTACTTTTATTATTCACAAGTACATACGGATTTGATAAGTTCCAGTAATCAGCATCTTCAAGATTGGGCGATTTTTTTCCTTCTTCGTTATAAATATATGGTGCAGTAAACGGAGCTTTAACCATTGCAGCCAGTATAGGATTTAACGCTATATTACCACCTTCGTTTGGCAAATGTTTGGTGCTGTATATAAAACTCATATTTGCCAGCACCTTAAACTTGTTCGAAAATTTAATCTCGGAGTTGAAACGGGTGTTAAAACGTGAAAAATCTGTGTTTACAACCATTCCTTCCTTATTGAGGTATCCGAGCGAAAGAACATATGTTGCGATTTCGTCGCCACCGGAAACATTCAGGTAATAATTCTGATTTACTGATGGACCAAAAACCTGCTTTTGCCAGTTTGTATTGGCATTATATCGGTAATAATCCATATTTCCTTCGTACCCCCATGGTTGTTTAACTGGTTTGTTCTGATTGAGGAAAGGAAAATAATTGTTTAGTTCTGTTGGTGATATGTTCGGGTTTGCCTTCTGGTAAAGTTCAGCAAGTAGATGTTTATGCTCCATACTGTTTAGCAATGGCAATTCGGTGCGTTCAAAACCAATACCCGTGCTTACGTAAGCATTTATACGCGTTTCGAGTTGAGAAGAACGCAAGGTTTTTATCAAAATTACACCATTTGCCCCTTTACTACCATAAAGTGAAGTTCCATCCTTAAGTACTGTTATACTTTCAATATCTTTCGGGTCGATAGATGAAAGAGGGTTTGCGTAATAATTTCCAATGAGAGATAGGGAATAAAAAGTATTTTCATAAGGCATTCCATCTACCACAAACAAAGGCATTGAGCCTGCATTCATGGTATTAATACCGTGTAAGTAAAAATTTGAACCACTTGCAGGTGTTCCTGATCGTGTTAACACATTCAAACCGCTTGCCTGTGTTTTCAGCAAACCATCAGGTGTAGCAGCATTGATGTCAGTGTTTTTAGTGTCAATACCAAACCATGAATATATAGTTGATGTTCCCGATTTGTCGCCTAAAGGAGTATTTACTGTTTTTGATGCACCTTTGTAGTCTACTTCGTATAGAACTATGTCAATATTATGCCGTCCATTAACAGAAATTTCTCTCTTTCCGTATCCTGCAGCTATTGCGCTTAAAATCGCCTGACCTTCTTTAAGAGAAATGTTATATTTACCGTTATCATCAGTTATAGCTGATGCAATACCTTTAACTTCAATATTGGCACCTGCAATTGCCTTGTTTGTTGCTGCATCCAGCACTGTTCCGGTGATAGTATGTCTCTGCTTTTCTGTTCCTTTAGTTTGAGCTATGGTAATATCACAAAAAAACATTAAAACAGTAGCTGCTAAAAATATGGCTTTCTTCATATGATATGATTTGCTGTTTTTCAAATTTATTAATCGTTCGGGTCAACCTGTGGTTCTAAGCGTATATAATCCAAAAATATCATCCCTGGTGCATTGGCAGCTTTACTCGCTTGCAAATAAGCCTGAACTACTCCATCGAAATGTGTAAACTCTCCAATGCATGTGTTTGATACAAATATTGTTGACTGACCGTAGTAAGGACAAATAAGAATTCCTTCCTTTCCGTAAATATCTTCTGATGAAATGGGTTGAGGATTATTTGGATTTACAGCATCGTACAAAACATAACTGTTTGGATAAATCGTATGTCCCTGATTTACCCTGTAGCGTACAAGTTGTGATTCAATATTCTCACCTGCAACCATTCGAGCAGCCAAAATGGTGTGATTGGGTGTAAATCCGGGTTTAGATACAGAAGAAAAGTTATTCATAATTACATTCGCCGATGTGCGTTCCAATACTTTTTCGCTAGGAAAACTGATGTACATTTTTTGGTAGAAAACCATTGGCACACCGCGTGCATCAATATGATTTTTTTCAGCGTTATCATCGTAAGCTTTCCAGAATATTTTGTATGAAGTTGAGTACATTTTCGGTTTATAAGAAATATAGGCATTAGGTTCGCCCAGCGTATTTGATCCAGGCCATTCATTTTCGCTTCGATAGTTGAAACTATAGAGATTGTTAATTCTGATCATAGTGTCCCGCATTATTACAGTATCTTTTCCATCAATAGTTTTTTTGTTGAGCTGATATGTTGTATTCCAGGAATACGAATGACGTGTACGCGATTTAAGCATTACATCTTTTCCTCCACTTGCCCAACTACGTGGACGGGTTTGCCAAGCATCGGGCCAACTGTTTACAAAATCTTCTGCTTCTATCAGCAAGGGTTTAATTTTATTTTGATACATCTTTACTTTCGCATTTTTTACTTTATAAATCATGCCATTCGATGTAATAATACTGTCTGTAATATCTTCTTGATTAATATCTATGAAAACATTCGAAGAATTTTTATAACGTCCAGTTGCTTTAATTTTTGTATATGGTAAAACCATATCAGCAATTATTTCTTTTGTAATCTGGCGTACCATAAGGATGGAATCTTTTTGCTTGAAATATTTTGAATATTTTTGTATTAATGATTCTAAACCACTTTTTTCAAGCAAAATAAAAGTAGAAACAGACGATTCATTAGCGAGTAGTGTAGCATCAAGCAAAGTATTTCGGTAAGTCCACACGGTATCATATACCGGTTTCCCATTTGCGTTTACTCCTTTTTGTACACTTCTTTCCATGTCCATCGCCTTTTCATTAAATGAAGCAATAAAATCAACTACCGGATTATTTTGTAGCGTTTTTAAATATTCCCAACTATTTTTCCGTTCTTCAATAGTACCGGAAATAATGTGTATTACACCATTTTTAGCAGCGATATTCCATTTACTTACAGCAACACCTGATATTAAATTTTTGATAATGGAAATATTTTTACCATTTAGCATTAAAATCCGGCTAATATCAAAATCGCCTGTTTTGCCTGTGTAGGCAATTTTTTCAGAAATGTGATTTTTAACCAATGCAGCAAGTTTAGCTGTATCGCTGAAATTCAGATTTGCGAGCGCTGTATTGTCAGGAGCAAATACCGTGTAGCTCATTTCCGCGCTAAGTTTGGAATCATAGCCGGTTGTTTTCAAAACTTTTACAAAGGTTGTAAGATCAGGATTTTCAGCCAGAATTTCGTATAGATTTTTGTTGCGTTCATCATTTAAATTCCTGATATCCTCCCACGGATTACAACCGATGAATAATATCATCATCGCTACAAATATTGAATATTTGATAGATTTCATGTTTTAATATTTTGCTTGTTACCTTATTTTTTTAATATATATTCATTCAGGGAGCAACAACTTCGGGACATTCTTCGTATGGCCATATTTCACAGGCTTTAACATTCGATTCTATCCAATTCCCTTTCATATCAACCCGAGGCCAAAGTTGATTTTCATCAACCGGAATAAACTGAATCATGTCCACACTTCCCAACTGTCCAACGCGTCTGTTTGTAGTAGGTTCTAATCGTAAGGTATGACGGCCTGTAGTATAAACCTTTATAGTACCCAGCAATTTTGAAATAACAACCGAATTGTATTTTTTAGCATTATACATTTTATAACCATCAAGTTCGGCAACTTCCGGTGCAGAAGATATAGTAGCGGGAGCATATAAGGACATGTCAAAAATATAAGGTAAAATCTGATCGTCTTTTCCATCCTGCTTGAAAGTAGTTTTTACATAACACTCCAATTCTCGGCGGTAACATATCCATACTTTATAACTCGTACCGGCTTCACTTCCTATCAATACAGGAGTTTTCATTTCCATCCATTGTATTGCTCCCAAATCGAGATTGAACCGTAGAAAATCGGCATAAACATATTGCGATTTTTCATCGAAAGCTGCAATTGTTTGTGGTATGGTACCGCAGTAGTAGTGAATTTGCTGTTGTGCGACGGGTGTACCTGATTTGAATTTCCATTCAATTTCGGAAAGATCGCCCGGATTGTAATCGGCAGCGCAGCCTGGCTTGCGGAAGTTTCGCAGCGCCATAATTTCAGGTTGTTCGGCTATGTCCCAATAAATTCGATAAGCTGAGCGAATTTTAATCTGAATATTTCCATTTATTTTTTGTATTACACCATTGGAACAAGTCCAGTCGGAATATTCGCTGGTCTTATCAAGAGGTATCCCAGGTTCGGTTGTTTGTCCTAAGTTCAGTTCATTCAGTAAAATATTTGTTTCAGTATTACTTATTGCACGGGTAAAAGTAATCACCTGATTTTTGACCAAAGTTTCGAGACTCGAAACCTTCAATAAATCCGCAACATATTGCAAACGTGGAACAGAGTGATATCCAATATAGCTTTTCAGTAATGAATCTTCGTTTTCTACAGCGGGAGTATTCACTTTTAAATCAGCAATTAATTGAGTAAGGTTATGAATACCTGCTGAAGCATAAGCTTCGTTATCCTGAATAAATAAGGTTTTCCATTGGCCTTTCACGTTCTGCGATAACAAATCTGCCAACCCGGAGCGCTCGAAAGCTTCTTTAAATAATGAGAATTTATCATCGGGTAAAGCACGTACTCTGGCAGTGATGGATTCAGTTAGCGGATCGGGTGGCGTTAATAAACGATCGATGATGTGTAAATGTCCGTTACTAGCTTTAATATCGCGCGGCGATAATATATTTGCCTGCCGATTTATTCTGATATCTTCACCTGTTTGCTTGGTGGTAAGATATGAACCGGCAAAATTAGGATATCCCATTCGTCCATCAATAAATCCTTTGGTTGTTAAACTGTCTGACTTATTGGTTACGTTTAGCAAGTGATATTTAACAATGGCTACTGCTTCTTCTTTGGTAAGGTCATTAACTGTAGCTTTACCAATTTTTTGAAGATAGGCAGCAACTGCTTCGTTGGTAGGAACAAAAATTGCGTAATTTCCGTATGCATGTACAGTACTTCTCATTTCGCTTTTATCAAGAATAGCCAAAAATGATGTCAAACCATGTTTCTCCATCAATTCATCAATTTGTTTATCGTCGGAGATTACGATTTCCTCCACATTCTTAGTGCAGGAATTTAGTGTAAGCAAAAGTGCCAACACTCCAAACAATGAAATTAAATAATTCTTTTTCATGGGTAAATAAATTTTAAAAATTCTTAGGAAACAGTTTTACTCATATTTTCTACATTCAGTAAAACAACTGAGTTTCTATTTGTTTCTTAGAATAAAATATTTTTAAGCAAATCAGGTTTCATATTCCTGATATTATTTTTCAATTAAATTATAATCAATAATTTATAAAATTATTTTCAAGAATCTATTAATTAATTTTGAAGATTTGATTCCTTCAATTAGAATGATTCTGTGTAAATAACTTTAAATAATTATTTCATGTAAAAATCATTCTGAACTAAATTTTTATTACGCTGTAATTCGCCTGAATTTATCGGCAAATACAAACTGCCGTGATTAGTCTGCCACTTACTCTGAATAATTGATGTTTTTTCAGGAGGTGATGCAAGCACTACCATACGTAAAAGATAGCCCATCGTTCGTTCGCTGAAATTATCGCGTTGTGCCATTCGTATTAAATCGAACCAGCGTTTTCCCTCGAAAGTAAGTTCCCGTGTACGTTCAGCAAGCACAAATTCTTCCATTGTTTTTGCATCGAGTTCGCCGGTTTGTTTGTAGAATAAATCTGTCGATTCGGGTGCATTACCACGTTTACGTATATTTCTGATCAAATCTAGCGCCTGTTTTAATTTTTCCTGATCGTTGTTACCCATAGCTTGTTCAGTTAAAGCTTCTGCTTTCATTAACATTATATCGGCAAGCCGGTAAAAAATCCAGTTGCTGTTCGAGATAGAAGGAGAACGCCATTGTACGGGTGAAGTAGTATTATTAAGTCCAGCCCATTTCCAAATGTATTTTCCCTGATAAGCAATGCCTTCAGTACGGATATCTCTCCATATTCTGTCAATATTCGAAGGAATGAAGTATTCGTTGGAAAAACTTGCCTGATTCACTTCTATTGAATTGTTAACATTTGCACTGAACATGGAAACGTATGGATTAATATATGTAGGCGGATTTTGCAACTCGAAAATACTTTCGACACTATTACCCTGAGCATACATGCTATTAAACATTGCCACCACATCACCTTGCTGTGCTTCGTAAACTGTGTCGATACGTCCGGTTTCGATGTTATAACTTAAAACTTCTGCACGTGCCACTGGAACTAAAGAATATTGACCTGACTCAATTACACGGTTTGTCATATCGATACACTTATTGTATTCGCCCTTCCAAAGGTAAATATCAGCCAGCAAACTTGCCCATCCATAATAATTGAAACGTCCCTTGTTAGGATTGGCGCCTTCCTGAGCAGCCGAGCTTGTATTATCATATTTAATTGCAATCTTGTTTTCCATTGCTTCAAGAGACGTTATTAGTTTATCAATAATTGTTTTCCCATCAGTTTTAGGAATTGAATAATTCTGATAATCATAAATACTTGCGGTTTCGGTGTAAGGAACATCCCTGAATGTACGAACCAGATAGAAGTACATGAGTGAACGTATGCAGGTAACTTCAGCTATATATTCGTTAAGTAACTTTTCTGAAAATGATTCGTCAATTTTAAGCACTGCAGGAGCAAGTTCAATCACTGTATTACATTGATTAATTACTTTGTAAAACGAAGCCCAGTCAGTATATGTATTGGTTGGAGTTATTTCTCCAGTATTTAATGCCACAAGGTCTGAATTTGCAGCACTTGCCGGTGTAGCCATTTCGGCAC
>CAZDSY010000056.1:0-18851 GCA_964508285.1 uncultured Paludibacter sp. | reverse complement strand
TATTTTTTTCGTTTAACAAAGAAAATTCGATTAAATTATTGTGATTTTTTAGACAGAGAATTTTTTTTACTGTGGTTTTGAAATTTAAACGAGAAATTTAGATGCTGATATTAATTTCAGAAATTCCTTTGAGTTTAAATATGCTGATAATTCTTAACTTTGCACTCAGTCAAGAATTATTGAATGTTGAATGATGAACACCCTCGATATAATTAAAAAGTACTACACAGAAGGAAGCGAGCTTTATAAGATTCTTATTTCACATAGCAGACACGTTGCCGAAAAATCGTTAAGTATAGCATATAAACATCCTGAACTTGAACTCGACGAAACATTTATTGCGGAAGCCTGTATGCTGCATGATATAGGTATTTTTTTATGCAACGCTCCATCAATTCATTGTTTTGGAACACATCAGTATGTAGAACATGGCTATTTGGGATCTGAAATTTTAATGCGGGAAGGCCTTCTTCGTCATGCTTTGGTTTGCGAAAGACATACCGGAACCGGTATTTCGGTCCAAAAAATAATCGAAAGAAATTTACCATTACCGCTTCGCGATATGCGACCCGTAAGTATAGAAGAGCAAGTGATTTGTTATGCCGATAAGTTTTTCTCGAAATCGAAACTCGGCAAGCCACATTCACTCGATTACATTACAGAACATTTGGCAAAGTACGACAAAGCCGATGTGGAAATTTTTATGGAGTGGCACAGAAAATTTAAATAATATGCCAATTTATTGTCAAATAAGGTATTAATAGGAAATTTTTAATAGTTTGTAAATTACTTTCAGCTGAAGTAAAATTTTGAAATTTTTTATTTCAATAATTTATACGTAAATCCGAAACTTAAAAACTCCTTGAATTGTAATCTTGCTTTTTCGCCTTTTGTTAGCAAGATAGTATTGTCGTAACGAGGATTAAGCGACAAACGTGTTGAAAGAAAACGGTTTATGGTAAAATTCCCAATGATTTCCCAGTCAACTTCAACTTTCTGGTAATTTGTGAAGAAGTATAGTTTTGAATCGAGCTGAATTTCTTTAGATGGCGCATACGATGCCTGTGCTCGTAACGAACTACCAATTTCACTCAGATAATGCTCACCTGTTTTTATCCCGAAAAGATTTGGATTAAGCACCATTGGGTCTTTTTCAACCAGATAAATATACTTGTAAGCAATGGGTGAAAGTGCCAGCGAAAATATCTTCTGGTATTTATAGTCCAATCCAATTCCTGCATTTAATCTTATCGGACTAAGAAATGTCGATTTTAGAACATTCGAGTTTACGGCACGATAATTTTTGAGCAGTTGTGTCGAGAACTCCACATTTCCACTGTAAAACCAGTTGCCATTAATTTTATAACCCAATTTGCTGTTAATCCTTACCAGGTCATTATTCGTGTTAATGGCTCTGAGCGCAGTGGAGTCGTCAACAAAATAAAAACCCATTCGCCATTCAGCGTTATTTTCGAACTGAATGTTTTTTTTGTTGTCGTAATTAAACTGAGCATTAAGTACTCCTAAAACCGACATGTTGCTGTTACCTCCCTGATACCAGTTATTGGTAACCATATTCTGTGAAAATTGAGCAAGAACACTGGCACGTTTAGTCCACGGACTGGCAACAATTTTCTGAACCGTAAGTTTTTTATTGCCGTTTCCGATGGTTGTGTTTTCACGCAATGCAATTTCGGCAAGTGGACGGGTACTTATAACATTACTTTTTAAATCTGCTGTATTTGGTAATTTTTCTACTTGATATGCAAAGAGTTCAGGTTTTGACAACCTGATACGACGTTCAATTTCGGCTCTTGTTTCTTTTAACAAAAGATATGGGTTAGGGTAGGAGAAAGGAGCTAAATATTTCTGAATTTTTGATTCTTCATTATTTGTGTAAATGGCTTTTTGCAATTCCGCCGAAGCATCCCAAATGTCTTTAAGTTCAGTTTTTTTTAATACCAACGGTTTGAAAAGTGGGTTGCTTTCAAGTGTCAGATAATCAAGTGGTTCTATTGTGAATTTGTTTGCTTTTTTCCAGAAAATGGGATTTATGTTCCTAAAATCAAAAAATTGAGCAGAATCTCCAGCGTTGTCTGATCTTAAATCCTGAATAATACTGTCTGCAAGCTGATAAAGTTTTAATTCGAAAACAGTATCGTTTTCAAATGAAGTATAAATATTAATGTTTGTAGCTAACGATAATTGTAAAGAAAAAAACAATACAAAAATCAATGTAACTGCATGTTTAATTTTTAAAGTCATTTTCAGATATACTAATGTTGATGATTTGGATTTTACTTTTCAGCTACGTTTATTAAAATGAAAAATCTTGCATCAATCCTCAAATGCAGAAGGTAAGGATTTGTTACCTGTTTTGGCTCCGAGTTCCTTTATTCGTTCAGCAGTGCGTAAAATATTTCCTTTGCCATCTTTCATCTTTTTTACTGCTTCATCATACGAATCGGCAGCACGGTCAATATTTTGTTTTATTTTTATTAACTCTTCCGTAAAACTTATAAATTTATCGTATAAAGCACCACTCAGACGTGCAATTTCCTGCGCATTTCGGGTTTGGTTTTCTTGTTTCCAAATCGATGAAATTGTTCGCAGTGTTGCCAGCAGAGTTGTTGGACTAACGATGACAATTTTTCTTTCCCATGCGTACGAAAATAAATCGGTGTCGGACTGCACAGCTGCCGAAAAAGATGCTTCAATCGGCACGAACATTAATACAAAATCTGGTGTATTAATGTTCATAGCATTCTGATAATTTTTTTCACTCAGATATTTAACGTGATTTCTAAGTGAAACGATATGTTCCTTCAAATTTCTACTCTGATTTTCTTCAGTGTCGGCTGTTACAAATCGTTCGTAAGCAACAAGCGACACCTTCGAATCGATGATAATATGTTTATTATCCGGTAAATGGACTATTACGTCCGGACGTTGTACGCTTGCATCAATGCCTTCAACAACTTCTTCGCGTTCGTACTCCTGACCCTTTGTCAATCCGGATCGCTCAAGCACTCTTTCGAGTACAATTTCACCCCAGTTACCTTGTTTTTTAACATCGCCTTTAAGGGCTTTTGTCAGGTTTTCGGCATCCTCGCTTATTTTTGCATTCAGTTTTGTCAGATTTTTAAGTTCCTCGCGCAAACTTATTTTATCCCGCATTTCAGCATCATACGCTTTTTCAACCTTATTTTCAAAATCTTTAATTTTCTCCTTAAGCGGATTCAAAATTTCTGATATCTTTTCTTTATTCGATTCTGAAAACTCCTCGGAACGCTGTTTCATTATTCTATTTGCAATATTTTCGAATTCCGAAGTCAAACGTTTCTGCATTTCTTCAATTTCAGCTTTTTGCATTTCGAGTTTTTCTTTCAAACTCTCGTTATAAGCCTTCAGTGAAGATATTTCTCCGGTTTGTTGGTTTTGAATTACCAAATTTTGTGCCAACTGGGTTTCCAATTTTTCAAGTTTTTCAGCGTCTAAACGCAATCGCTCGTTTAGTACAGCCAAAGATTTATCTTTTTCTGTTAAAATAATTTTCAGATTTTCAATTTCTTTTGTCTGATTTTCAGTATTTTTAGAGTGATTGCGAAGTGAAAGTAACCATCCTGCTGCTAAACCGGCAATGGTAGCTATAGCAATTAAAATGTATTCCATAATTTTTAGTTTTTTTACGGCATTGTATTCATTGTAAACAAGAAACTATTCGGTTAGTCGAACAAAGTTGGGTGATCTTCATCAAATTTTTTCAGTATGGCAAACATAAGCGTTTCACGTATAAACCTGGATTTGTTTTTTACTTTATATTTTGCAACATATCGTTCCAGAGCCTTATTTTCCTTGTCGTTCAAACTGAAAAAATGCTTGTGTGTACGCAGCATCTTTTTAATTTCAGTAGATTTTTTCTGAGTTTTTTTAGCCATACTTTCAGATGTTTAGCTGCAAAATTAATATAATCATTTTGTATTTAACAGTTTCAGTCTGAAAAATTAGTATTTTTACCGTATGAAATGAGTAGGCAGAGATTTCAGGGTATCAGGGTTTCAAAGTCTCAGGGTTTCAAGTTTGTAAAGTTTGCTTGAATAGATGTAGTTTCAGTTCAGCTTGTCAACCATGGTTCCTCGTTCCCTCGTTCCCTCGTTCCCTCGTAACTATAAGAACAATGGCAGATCACAATGAATTAGGCAAACTTGGCGAAGAACGTGCGCAGGCATATCTTGTTTCGAAAGGATATAAAATACGGCATACCAATTGGGTTACCGGGAAATTTGAACTCGACATAGTTGCCGAAAAAGATGGTATGCTTGTAATAGTTGAAGTTAAAACCCGCTCGACCGAATACTTTGAACATCCCGAAGAAGCAATTACATTACGGAAAATCAGGAATTTAGTTTCGGCTGCTCACGATTATATTTTCAAATTTAATTGGATGGGCGAAACCCGTTTCGATATTATTTCAATAATTCCGAAAGGACAAACTTATACTATTCAACATATTGAGGATGCTTTTTTACCCCCTTTGTAACGTTTTATTATAAAAATTAAACAGCCAATACTTCATTCAAAAATGAATCTTTCTGGTTTTTTTTAATCATCAATTTTCAATATTTAATATAGGCTATAGTTGGAAAATTATAATCTACCATCAACCAAAGCAGGGTCAAGTATGCCTTTAACATCATAAATTACTGTGCCTTTTTGCTTATGAGCCGCTATGTCGATATTTTTAAATTCGTTATGACTAACTGCAAGAATTATTGCACCGTAACCATTATCTTCCGGGTAATCGTGCAATATTTTCAAACCATACTCATGCATAATTTCAGCAGGTTCAGCCCAAGGATCGTACACATCTACTTCGATGCCGTAATCGCTTAATTCATGATAAATATCGATGGCTTTCGTATTCCGGATATCGGGACAGTTTTCCTTGAAAGTGATGCCTAACATCAGCACTTTGGCTCCTTTTACCGGAACCTGATTTTTAATCATCAGTTTTACAACCTGAGCTGAAACAAATTTTCCCATCGAATCATTCATACGTCTCCCTGCAAGAATAATTTCGGGGTGATAACCATACTCCTGAGCTTTTTGCGCCAAATAAAACGGATCAACACCAATACAGTGTCCGCCAACAAGTCCAGGCTTAAAGGGAAGAAAATTCCATTTGGTGCCGGCAGCTTCCAATACTGCATGAGTATCGATGCCCATGAGATTAAATATTTTTGCCAACTCGTTCACAAATGCTATGTTAATATCGCGTTGCGAATTTTCAATCACTTTGGCAGCTTCGGCAACTTTTATCGTTGGTGCCAGATGAGTGCCTGCAACGATTACTGAACGATAAATCTCATCCACTATTTTCCCAATTTCAGGAGTAGAGCCGGAGGTTACTTTTTTAATTTTTTCTACAGTATGTTCCTTATCGCCGGGATTTATGCGTTCCGGACTGTACCCTGCAAAGAAATCTACATTCAGTTTTAATCCTGAAGTTTTTTCAACTACAGGTAGGCAATCTTCTTCGGTAGCTCCAGGGTAAACCGTAGATTCATACACTACGATGTCACCCTTACCAATAACTTTTCCCACCGTTTCACTGGCTTTAATTAGTGGTGTCAGATCGGGACGGTTATTTTTGTCGACAGGAGTAGGAACGGTAATAACGTAAAAATTGCAATCGCGAATTTTTTCAAGGTCGGTTGTACAGATAAATCCGTTACTTAAAGCTTCCTTTAATATATTGTCATCTACTTCAAGGGTTGCATCTATGCCTTGCATAAGTTCATCCACACGCACCTGATTGATGTCGAAACCGATAGTCTTATATTTAGTAGAAAAAAGTCTTGCTAGGGGTAGTCCTACATAACCCAGCCCGATTACAGCGATTTTTGTTTTTTCCATTGCCTTAAATTATTAAATATTGGTTAGTTATTTTTTTATTTTTAAATCATTATGTTTTTTATTGCAAAATCTATTAGAAAAAGACTCATATTTGATTTTTTATCTTTTTTCATACATTTCTTGTTTTTAAAGATTTTCCTTATACCACTTCACAGCTTCTTTCAGCCCTTCCTGTAAATTGTATTCAGGTTTGTAGCCAAGCAATAAGCGGGCTTTTTCGATTGAAGCAAGAGAATGAGGAATATCGCCTTCACGGTTGGGCCCATATACCACTTTTACATTCATAACATCCGGATCATAAACCGAAAGATATTCTTTTAAAAGGCCTACAAGTTGATTCAAATTATTTCTTTCGCCATAAGCTGTATTGTAAACCTGATTTACAGCATCAGGGTGCTTTGTTTCAAGGCACAATAAATTCATTTGAATTACATTGTCGATATATGTAAAATCACGTGAAAACTCACCATTACCGTTGATAGTGATAGGTTCATGTTTAAGTAGTTTTTTTACGAAAAGCGGTATTACAGCGGCATACGCACCGTGCGGATCCTGCCTTCGACCAAAAACATTAAAGTAACGCAATCCAATACATTCCATGCCATAAGTACGGGCAAATACATCGGCATACAACTCGTTTACATATTTTGTTATAGCATAAGGCGAAAGAGGTTTGCCAATTACACTTTCAACCTTTGGTAATGAAACCGAATCGCCGTAAGTAGATGAACTCGCGGCATATACAAATCTTCGAACTCCTGCATCGCGCGAAGCCACCAACATATTTAAAAATCCGCTGACGTTAACTTCATTGGTGGTTATTGGATCTTTTATGGAACGAGGAACCGAACCCAGAGCTGCTTGATGCAAGACGTAATTATTCCCTTCAACTGCTTTTTTGCAGTCTGCCATGTTTCGAATATCACCTTCAAATAGCTTAAAAGTTTTTGGGAAATTTCTTATCAAATGCTGAATATTTTCCCGTTTGCCGGTTGAAAAATTATCAAGGCAAGTAACTTTATCTCCCCTCATCAATAAACTTTCGCATAGGTTCGAACCAATAAAACCTGCTCCTCCGGTTACAAGAATTTTCATATTTATATTTCTATATTTTTATTTTTAAGAATTTTATAAACAAATTAGACAGCATATAGAAGTTAAAATTGCTTATTTGAATGTAGATTCACATCCCATATCAACTAGTGATTTTCTATCTGGTGTTATTTTAGTTTTTAATGAGAAACATAAAATAAACTACAAACAATAAATATCAACTTTATGAACTTTATAAACTATCTACTTTTCACACTAGTAATTCCAACGTCCCCTAAATGTTGGAGTAAAATTATATGTTAAACCCATTGTAAGACAAGGTAGAATATCGTATGAACGCTTACCTGCATCATATCCATTCAATTTATCTCCTGTAAAGTTCAGTTCGGCGTTTAGTGTCATTAGAACTGATTTTTTGAGTCTGTATTCAATCCCCCCACCGGTACGTACTAAATATAAAAATCTCGATTTGTCATTAAAATTTCCGTTACTAATATTATTTCTGTACAACATTCCACCTCCTGCGAAAACGTATAATGAAGTTTTACGAAATGGTCGATAGCCTGAAACGAGATTTATTACATCGAATTTTAAATCTAAAGCTCCGTATTCAGAAGTAAATACGTTTCCGTTTTTTTTATAATACCAACTTGAAATAGCATAACCTGCTAAAGGTCGAATGCTAAATTCCGGAGTAAATCGATATTCTGATAGTAACCTCAATGTCAGCCCTGTTCCATAAATTGCAGATGTAGGAAAATGAGGTTTAAAATCTTCAGCTACTACAACATTTAATCCTCCATCACCCCCTAATAACCAGCCTTTAACAAAATTACTTTTTCCCACAGGTTCATAACAATAAACTTGCTCAACCACAGTAATACTGACTATCAGTAATAATATTTGTTTTATTTTAAAAACTATTTTAGCAAACACAGATAAACAAAAATTATTCTATTTGAAAGCAAATTAAATTGATTCCTAAAGTCGAAAGATTCGAATTAAAATAAGATTTTTTCAAACTTTTACTTTTTTCTGTTTTCAGGTTTGCTTCCGTAGCCATATCCATATCCATATCCATAACCATAACCATATTTTCTATAATATCCATAACGGCTACGAGCTTCTACATCCACATCGTTTACCACTAAATAGAGGCGCTTTAGATTATTTTCATCGCTGATATTGTTTACAAACTCTATACTACGTTTATCCGTAAAACCTGCACGACATACATAAATTGTCAAATCAGCAACACGATCGAGCAGATACGTATCAGAAACTGCACCCACAGGAGCAGTATCGATAACAATATAGTCATATTCTTTTTTTAAATCATCAATCATGCTATCCATTTGGGGACGCATAATAAGTTCATTTGGGTTTGGTGGAATTACACCGGCCGGTAAAATATCGAGCCATTTATATTCTCCTGAAGTATGAATCATCGATCGGTAATCGTTGGTGAGACCTGAGAGGTAAGAAGTAACACCTTCTTTTTCTGAAATATTAAAGAACTTAGTTAACATTGGTTTACGAAGATCCATGCCAATCAATAAGACTTTTTTCTCGGTAAGAGATAATGAAACAGCAAGGTTTATACTTACAAAAGTTTTACCTTCGCCACTTTCTGTAGATGTAACAAGCAATACTTTTTCCTGCGGATAATTCAAAGCAAATTGAAGTTTTGCACGCATCAATCTGAAAAGTTCGGAGTTAGCTGTAGCATTTGAACGATGATCAATAATAGCTCCTTCCTCTTTTTTATGTCCAAGTACACCAAGTACCGGAATTTTTGTAATTTTTTCAACATCTGCTCTGTCTACTATGTGCGTACGAAGCATATCTATAAGCAGTATTATTGCTATGGGAATAATTAAACCGAGCAAAAGGAAGATGCCCATAAGCATAGCTGATCGCGGGGCTACATGTGAGCTGAAATCCGGAGCATTGAGCAATCGTCCTTTCGGTGCTGCCACAGCCATACTCAGCGAAGCTTCCTCTCGTTTTTGCAATAAGAAGATGTAAAGTGTTTGTTTAACCTGTTGCTGTCGGGTTACTTCAAGTATTTCACGTTCCTGACGCGGGATGTTGCTCAAACGGCTGCGCAACTGCTGATTTTTTGTATCGATACTTTTATTGCTTAACTGTAACCCCTGACGTGCAATACTTATACCTGATTTAAGTGCAGCGCGGGTTGACGCTATCTGATTGTCAATGTTTTTCAAAACAGGATTGTCGGCTGATGAACCTTGAGCAATGCGTTGACGGTTTAGTACTAACTGATTGTATTGTCCTACTACTGCAACCAGTCCAGGGTCGGTCAGTCCGAGATTTGGAATTAGTTCATTATTATTTTTTGCATCGTTAACAAATTGCTCTACATAGCGAATAAGTTGAAGTTGAATTTCGGCATCCATGCGTTGTTTTTCGTTTTCGGTATTACTCTGTAAAAACAATTGCGCATCTGCTTGTACGTTGGTTAGTCCTTCGGTTTTTTTATACTGTTCAATTTCTGTTTCTACTCCTGAAAGTTCTTTTGATAACAAGCTCAACCTTTCGTCGATAAAATTGGCAGTGTACAATGCAGAACGGTTGATTTGTTCAATTGCATCGCGATTATAAACTTGTATTATTGTATTTACAATATCTTTTGCTTTTTGAGGATGATATGCACGAACTGAAATATTTATAACATCTTCGTTTTTGGCTGTTGAAACCGATAAATTCCCACCTGAATAACGTCTGGCCGTTGAAAGAATGGGGTTTATTGTTACCGTAATAGGTCTTTCGTCAGGTTTGCTACGTTCTATAATAGTAAGTTGACCTGCAGGAAGTGTTAAAGTAGCCGGTAATGAGGAAAATTCTTTTTTAAATTCATTTTTTCTGTATTTCCCCTTCAATTCGAATTTATTTCCCTTTTTGGTAATAACAAATTCAATATCAGAACTAAGATTCACCATCGATGCGCTGTCGAGTCTTACATAGTAGGGTGAGTTGTTGTAAAGTTCAGCAGTTTCGAGCAATTTCTTATGTGTGTACGAAGTGTGTAGTTCAAGATCTTTTACTACCCGTTTCATGAGTTCCGTCGATTTCAGCACCTGTACTTCATTGTTTAAACCAGTATTGTTGAAAGGAGAATAAGATCTGCTAGAGCTTAGCTGATTAACCAGCGAAAGTTCGCTCATTTGCCCTTTTTGATCGGCAACAAGCAGCGAAGCTCCGGTTTGGAAAACATCACGCTGTGTTTTTACATAAACATATCCAACTGCAAGGAATAAAATAATAGAAAGTAAAATCCATTTCCACTGAAACAGTATTTTTTCAAAAATTTCTCTCCAGTTTATGGGTTTATCATCGGCTAAATATTCGAATTCGTCGTTGTTGTAAGTATTCATCTGTGTTGAATTAAAAAATTTCTATTGTTTTTATGCGAATGTTTCGTTTGGTACATTACTTTATTTACCATTTACAATAAAATTATGAACGGATAAATTTATTTATTAGAAAGATTTAACATGATAATTATCAGCGATGTAAGTGATGTTACTGTGCCGATGACAGAAACTGGAATTGCTAGGGTAGAGGTAAACGCTGTGTTGTTAATTTTTACTTCGTTTGGTTGCACATAGAGCACATCATCCTGCTGTAAAAAATAATAAGGTGAATTTAAAAGGTTTTTATCACGAATGTCAATGCGAACTGTTTCGCGCTTGCCTTCTTTTTCTCTGATCAGTAAAATATTATCGCGCATGGCAAACATAGTTAAATCGCCTGCCTGTGCAAGTGCTTCAAGAATAGTAATTTTTTCTCCATTTACTTGAACAACACCCGGTCGGGCAACTTCGCCTAAAACGCTGACTTTAAATCCCGCATAACGAATAAGAATTATCGGCTCTTCTTTGATATAACGGGGGTAAATACGGTTTTTTATCAATTCGGAAAGTTGATTCTTTGTCAGGCCGGCAACATATAATTTTCCAATAACCGGAAATATAATTTTCCCTTCTGTATCAACAAGATAATTTTGTAATCCGCCCTGACCGCCGGTTATTCCTGAAGAATTACTTCCGATATTGTATGCATTCTCTGCTCTGGGAACCGGGTAAATAGGAAGATTAAATGGCTGAGCAGCTTCCGGAGTGTTTGAATTTACAGTTATCGATAGCAAATCGCCTACTTTAATTACAGTTTCAGGAATAGGAGCAGCATCGCCGGGAATAAATACTGCACGCTGACCGGCATCCTGCAAATAAACGATGTCGCGAGATGCTTTACAACCTGTAAGAAGAATACCTGCCAGAATAGGAATAATAAATTTTTTCACGATAAAATAATTTTTTAATATGGAGATATCGAAATATGTATACAATTAAATTCTTAGATATAGTTCTAAAAAGTTCAACATGTATTTGAGTTTTGCTATCAATTTGGAATATTTTTACATTCTGTTGTAAAAAACGCGTAAAATTACTATAAAATGTTGGAATATTTTGTCTGATTTGTTTAAAATGCCTGAGTGATTCGAAAAATGTCATATAAAGAATTCCATTGGTTTTATGCGTTATTAATACTATTAATTACTCGTAAGAGCTTATTTATAAACATCATATATCAATTATTGAGGGTTCTAATTTGATATTCCTTATTAAATATTACTCGTATTAATTCAATGTAAACAAAAAATTATCATCATACGAATTTATTTTACAATTCTATAAACATTGCCCGGCAGACATTTAACCAAACCTTTAAATTCAAGTTGTAAGAGTAGAGCCGAAGTTTTACTTACGGGCGCTTCAAGTTTTAGCGATAACTCATTTAACTGCATTCCATCGTTTGATTGGCGCAACAGTGTAACAACTTGTTGTTCAGTTTGGTCAAGGTCAATAAAAAGAGAAGTTTGAATATTTGCAGAAGCTTTATCACCGAAAGATTCCCAATTCATGGCTTTGACCAAATCGCTGGCGTTTTCAATAAGTGCAGCTTTATTGGTTTTAATCAATGCGTTGCAACCGGCCGACCATTCGTCAGTTATTCTGCCCGGGAATGCAAATACATCACGATTATAATCGCTGGCAAGTTCGGCGGTAATTAATGCTCCACCGCTTAGTGCTGATTCAATTACTACAACTACATCACTCATTCCTGCTATAATGCGATTTCGTCCTACAAAATTCTGTCGGTCGGGCTTGGTTTTACTCAGGTATTCGGTAATTAATGCGCCATTTTCAAGAATTTTTATAGCTGTCGAACGATGTATGGAAGGATATATCCGGTCCAGTCCGTGCCCTAAAACCGCAAAAGTACTTAGTCCAAAATCAAGGGCTGCTTTATGAGCACAAATGTCAATTCCATAAGCCAATCCGCTTATTATTATTGCACTAGGCAAAATTTTAGAAATGTCTTCGATAAATTTCCTGCAATACTCTCTTCCATTATCTGTTGCGTTGCGCGTACCTACCACAGCGATCATTTTACCATCGTTAAGGTTTGATGATCCTTTTGAGTAAAGCATTACAGGCGCATCTTCACATTCTTTTAATCTGAAAGGATATTCTCTGTCAGTATAAAAATTGAAATTTATTTTGTTTCTGATTAAAAATTCAATTTCTTCATCAGCTCTTTTCAATACATCGGCAGCTACTATTTCACGTGATAGCACATCGCCAATTCCGGGTATTTTAGCCAAATTTTGTTGCCTTTCATGAAAAACCGCTGATGCACTGCCAAGGTAAGCAATTAGGTTTTTTGCCAGACTATTTCCAATGCCTTTAATTAATGTTATTCCTATATTAAATCGTAATTCTTCTGTTACATTCATTTGTTCTTCGAAAAGGATGATTTACGTAGTGCAACAAAAAATGAGAGCCATGCTAAAATTATACCTCCGGTATTAAACATTATATCGAGTATTTCTGCTGTTCTCGCAGTGCAAAAATACCCTTGACAAAACTCCATAAAAATACCAAGCAAAAACGGGTAAAAAAAAGCTATATAAATTCTTGATTTAATGAAAAAATTCATATTCTGCAACTTGCCGTATTCACTAAGTAAAAAAAGAGTAAGTACCATATACATCAATAAATGTATGAATTTATCGAATCCATTGAATAAATTAAATTTTTTGAATCCGTCAAATTCAGAAGATGTTGCAAGAGATAAGTAAATAATAGTGAATGTAATAAGTATTGATTTGGTATACTTTTTTGTTACACGAAATATTTCATTTAAAGAAATGCGTTTAAGCATAAGCAGATATATTCAAATAAATATGTGATTTTTTATGTCTTCAATAATTAATACAATTTCTCATTCATTGCTATTCAGACAAAGAAATAAGAGGTTAAAAAAATTATTACAAATAATTATAAAAAAATAATTGAATTACGTGTTTTTAAAAATTAACCCGAATTAAAAAGATATTTTTATATTTGCAAAGATAAACAATATTGTAAAATAACTCCATGTGGAATTATTACATTTAAATAATTAAAAAGAACATATTCTTTTACGTAATTACAAAATCAAAATTTAAAACTAATACAATTTATTTATGAAAAGGTATTCTTTTCTTTTCGTTTTAACAGTTTTGTTTACTGCCTGTTCGAGTGTACTTATTACGGGGCGTAAACAATTATTACTGGTATCCGACAGTGAGATACTTGCGATGAGTGCAAAAAGTTATAAGCAGTTTATTGATTCAGTTCCTCCTTCGAAAGATAAAGTTAACACAGATCTTGTCAGAAAAGTTGGTCAAAATATTTCCACGGCAGTAGAGAAATACCTTAGAGAAAAAAAGTTGGAAGCAGAGATACAAAATCTGGCATGGGAATTTAACTTGGTAAAAGATACGACGGTGAATGCTTTTTGCATGCCGGGAGGAAAAGTGGTTTTTTTCGAAGGCATTTTACCTATGACACAAACCGAAGCAGGTATTGCCGTGGTTATGGGACACGAAATTGCACATGCAGTGGCTAAACACAGTAACGAACGACTTAGTCAGCAACTTTTACTGCAATACGGTGCAGCCATAACCGATGTATTGCTTTCGAATAAATCGGAGATTACTCGTGTGGGCATTAATACTCTTTACGGAATTGGGGCACAGGTAGGCGTTTTATTACCATATTCAAGAAAACATGAATATGAAGCTGACAGGCTTGGACTGATTTTTATGGCAATGGCAGGTTATCACCCCAACGAGGCGATTGAATTCTGGAAACGTATGTCGGCTAATGGATCAGGATCGGTACTCGAGTTTATGAGTACACATCCTTCAGACGAAAAACGCATTGCAAAAATGCAGGAAGTGTTGCCTGAAGCTTTACAGTATTTGCCCATAAAAGAATAAAAAACCTGGAAATTGTAACTAAGTTTCAGGGTTTGTTTTTTAAAGCATTAGTATCGTACGATACCTGTTATAAATCCCAATTAAAAACGGATATCTGAGTTCTGATGGACATACATAATGAGATTCTATCAAATTTATCTGCTGTTTGATGTCAAAAGTTGAAAAAGAAATAAATGGATATTGTTTGCAAAAAGGATGTAAAACTTTTTAAACAGAACATTTTACAGCGAACAAACGAATAATAAACTTATATTACCTCAGCCACTTTACCCAAATTTACATAGTAAATATATCCTTTTGTATTGTATTCCATTTCTTGCAATAGGTTCATATACTCTTTTACTTGGCGTTCATAGGAATTTTTTTCGTATTCACCGAACTTGTAATCAACAACTATAACATTGTTTGCTTTAATCACCACACGATCCGGTCGATACATTTCACCGGTCGGGGTTAAAATGGTAGTTTCGTTTAGTACTTTAGCATCGTCAGCAAACCACTCCGCTGTTTCTGGCATCGACCAAAATTTTTCAAGTTCGTTTAATACTTCATTTTTTTGTGCAATGCTGAAAATTCCTTCGTTTATACATTTTTTTAACGCGTTTTCCTGTTCCGATTTCCTTTGTATTTTTCCCAATACTGCATGCATAACAATGCCTAACTTTTGTGGTTGATTGAATTCAGATTCCACGCCGGAAATAATTTTTGTTTTTCTGAATTTTAACTCCGGTTTATTTCGGAATATTTTTTCAGGTTCAGTCTGCAAATTTGTGACTTCATTTGTAGTGTTTGGTTGTTCACCCGATGTAATTGGAGTTTTTTCTCCAAATTCAAATATAAATTGTTCAGTATCGAAATGCTTAGTCAGTATTTCAGGCTTTTCGATATCAGGTAATCTACCATCTGCAAAAATCCACATTAGTAATTGTGCTAACGTATTTATTTTGCTAATATTTTCAGGAATTTTGACCTTTTCAGTGAAACAAATTAGTCGGTGTTTTGCCCTGGTAAATGCCACGTAAGCTAAATTCAGATTGTCGATATAACGGTGCATTTTTTCATCGAAATATTCACGTTCAAATATCGAGTTTTCAAGTCTTTTGCCGTATTCCACCGGCAGTAAGGATAGTTGATTAAAAGGTTCAGCCGCAGGCGAACACCAGAGATAATTTGTCAAATTACCCTTTTTCATATCGAGTTCCCAGTTACAAAAAGGCATAATTACCACTTTAAAATCGAGCCCTTTCGATTTATGTATTGTCATAATTTGAAATGCATTCTGGTTTTCGGGAACCGGAATAAATTTTTCGCAACCGGTTTCATCCCACCATTTCATAAAACTTGACAAATCTGATTTCCGCCCGTTCGAGAAATTGTAAACTTCGTCGCGAAATGCCTGAAGGTAAACAGCGGCATTGCTCCATGTATTAATCCCAAAAATACGGATGATTTCTTCTGTCAACTCGTAAAGAGAGAAGTTGGCTGCATTTTTCAAAGCAATATTCTCATCAATATTAAAAAAAGGTGAAAACTGCGTTTTATCAATTTCAGTATCAAAGTACATATGCAGAGCCTGTTGCTCACTCAACCTGTGTTTACCGTTAAGATATTCGAAACTCACATTTAATCTACTGATAGCATCATCGGGCTGCATAATTAATTTCAGCAAACTTATGATGAAATTTACACCGACGGACTTGCTTATAAGCAAACCTTCGTTACCCAGCACATCATAACAATATTTTTGATTATCAGCTGACGAAGAATTTTTGTATACAAGTAATTTTTGGGTAACGTCTTTTATGTCTTTCTTTTCTCGCACCAGAATAGCCACATCTTTTGGTGCGAACCCCTCATCCTGAAGTTCTTCGAGTAATCCCGGCAAACGCTCAAGACTCATTGCATTCCATTTTTCTTCATCTTCACCCTTTTCTATAAAAGTAAATTGAACGAATCCTGTTTTGGCATCGCTTCGGGGTTTTTGTTCAGATTTTTTATAGGCATGCACTATTGCATCTGTCAAATTAGAGAATGCTTTGCTATTCATTCTCTCCTCAGGTATTTGCAGGTTAAGATTGGCTTGCAAAATTTGTGGCGCATAACTGAAAAGCGCGTTATTGAATTGTACGATGTTACGGTCGCTGCGCCAGTTGGTATCCAGTGTAGTTTCCTGTATTTGTTCATTTCTGAAATCGTCGAAAATGGCTCTGTCGAGCAGTTTCCATTCAGAGTTTCGCCAGCGGTAAATACTTTGTTTTACATCGCCTACTACCAAATTAAATCCATCGGTAGCAAGACTGTTTTCAATGAGCGGTTTAAAGTTTTTCCATTGCAGGGCGGAAGTATCCTGAAACTCATCAATCATAAAATTATCTTTATAAACACCGGTTTTTTCAAAGATAAAAGGAGTGTCGCTGCCATCTATAATTTTGTTTACCAGCATGTTGGCATCAGAAATAAGCATAGTATTCTGATCGTGGGTCAGGGCTTTTATTTTTGAGTCAAGATACGAAAGCACACCTAAAGTATTCAGGTTTTTAAGGATAATTTTTGCTGAATTATAGGCATATTGTCCGTCCGATAAAAGATACACAACATCTTTAAAGCATTGATCCAATCCCTGAATGTAGGCATTTGTAATTTTTTCAACAATATCTTTGGTTTGTTTTTTAACATAACATTTAGTTACATCTTGTGCCATTGCTTGAAAAGTTACACCGACTTCTTTATAAATTCCATTCTGAACTTGTTCAAATTTTGTTGTTGATGTTCGAGAAAAGTGTGTATGATTCAGACCAAATTGTGCCATGATATCTATTGCACGTTTTCCGGTTGATGCTATTGTCTGTTCATAACTTTCTATGATCGACTTAAGTTGTTTGTAATATGTTCTGAGAAATTCATGATTTTGAATTTTTTCGGCAATTTCAACTGATTTCGACTGGAAATTTTCTTTAAAAAGTTCTCGACCGAGTTTTAATATATTTTCCCGAGGATTCCAGCTTTTATTGTCTGAAATCAAATCGGAGGCAAACTGCGTAAGCCATTGAAGCAGATTATTGTCTTTTCCTCCGGCAAGTTCAATAAAAAGATTATCTGTAGCCTGTTGTAAAATTATTTCGTTGTCGAGTTCAAGATTATAAGCTCCGTTTATACCGTTCTCGCGGGCAAACGAACGAATCAATTGCTGAAAAAAACTATCGATGGTACTTATAGAGAATGATGTATAGTCGTGCAATAACGATACAAGTATTTTACGTGCACGTTCGTTTACGGTTTCTTCGCTCAACCGGTATTTTGTCATCAGGTTTTGCCTGTAATCAGATTTTTTCCCTTCGGCAAGATTAAAAAGTTGAGCAAGTATTCGGTTTTTCATTTCGCCTGTAGCCTTGTTGGTGAAGGTTACGGCAAGAATGCGCCGATACATACGATAGTTGTTTTTTTCGGAAAATAAAAGTTCAATATAATCACCGGTAAGTTGGTGTGTTTTCCCCGAACCTGCCGAAGCCCTATATACATTTAGCATAATCAGATGTAAGTTTTAAAATTTTTTTAAGAACAAACAAAGATAAGATTTTTTGGAAAATGAAAATCTTATTCTTACTGATTGGAAGCATAAATCAATCAATCGCAATTTTAATTATATCTTTGCTAAAAAAAAGTTTTTGAATGAATAATGATTGCAACTGGCCGGGCAACGATGCACTAATGCGAAAATACCACGATGAAGAATGGGGTATTCCCTTGCATGACGACCGTAAACTTTATGAATTTCTTTTACTCGATGCTTTTCAGGCTGGTTTGAGCTGGAAAACCATTTTACATAAACGAGAAAATTTCCGGGAGGCTTTCGATAATTTCAACTATGAAAAAATTGCAAAATATGATGAGCAGAAAATTAATGAACTTATGAACGATGCCGGTATTATTCGCAATCGTTTAAAAATTCGTGCGGCAGTTATTAATGCGAATGCCTTTATTCAGGTGCAAAAGGAATTTGGCAGTTTCGATACATATATCTGGCAATTTACCGAATATAAAACAAAAGTAAACCAATTCCATACTTTAACCGAAATCCCGGCACGTTCACCCCAATCAGATGCTATGAGCAGAGATTTAATGAAAGGAGGTTTTAAGTTTGTAGGTTCCACCATTTGCTATGCCTTTATGCAGGCAGCCGGAATGGTCAACGATCATTTGGTGGGTTGCAGTAAACGTAGAAATTAGTTTACTTTCTTCCGAAATCAGCCGGTATTTCGCCCCAAGCTGCAGTTTCCCATTTTAGAATTTTATTCGAGAATTTGTTCTCAGCCAGCCACTTTTCTGCTCTATGGAGTAAATCGAAAAGAATTTTGTTGTTTTCAGTTTGTTCCAGTTTCGATTTGTGTTTTTTGGCTTTTACCCAACCTATAGCTGTAGAACTATCCGAATAAACCGGCAATTCGCTGTTTTTTTGTTTCAGAAGTGCCAATCCGTGTACAAGTGCCAGAAATTCACCTACATTGTTTGTCCCTTCAGGAAATGGTCC
>CAZDSY010000055.1:0-18884 GCA_964508285.1 uncultured Paludibacter sp. | reverse complement strand
CGTTACTGGGGAACTCCACTTCCAATATGGAGAACCGAGGATGGCAGTGAAGAAATTTGTATTGGCTCAGTCGAAGAGTTGATAAGCGAAATTGAAAAATCAATAACAGCAGGATTCATGACCGAAAATCCTTTCAAAAATTTCAAAGTTGGAGATTATACTGCTGAAAATTACGATGTAAAAAATATTGATTTACATCGTCCTTACGTTGATGAAATTATATTAGTATCAGCATCGGGTAAACCTATGAAACGTGAACTCGATTTGATCGATGTTTGGTTTGATTCAGGAGCTATGCCTTTTGCGCAATTACATTATCCTTTTGAAAATAAAGAATTAGTCGAGTCTGGGGGCTTCTATCCTGCCGATTTTATATCCGAAGGAGTAGATCAAACCCGTGGTTGGTTTTTTACACTTCATGCCCTTAGTACAATGATAAAAGGAAGTGTTGCCTTTAAAAGTGTAATTTCCAACGGGCTGGTTTTGGACAAAAACGGAAATAAAATGTCGAAACGTTTAGGTAATGCAGTCGATCCATTTACAACTATAGAAAAATACGGATCTGACCCATTGCGTTGGTACATGATGACGAATGCTTCACCATGGGATAACCTGAAATTTGATATTGAAGGTGTTGAGGAAGTTCGGCGTAAGTTTTTCGGAACACTTTACAATACCTATTCTTTTTTTGCGCTTTATGCCAATGTTGATAATTTTAAAAATCAGGAAGCACAAATTCCAGTTGAAAAACGTCCCGAAATTGACCGCTGGATTTTGTCACTTCTTAACTCATTAATCAAAGAAGTTGAAGAACATTATGAAAATTATGAGCCAACACGTGCAGGACGTGCCATAGCAGATTTTGTTGGCGAAAATCTTAGCAACTGGTACGTACGCCTGAACCGTAAACGTTATTGGGGTGGAGAGTACACAGAAGATAAGATATCGGCATATCAAACCCTTTACACTTGTTTGGAAACCGTGGCTAAACTAATGGCTCCAATTGCTCCGTTTTATGCTGATCAGCTATACATTGATCTAAATGGAGTTACCGGAATCGACAATAGTGAGTCCGTCCACTTAGCCGATTTTCCAAGGTGCGATGAATCGTTAATCGACACCAACCTGGAAGAATGTATGCAATTGGCTCAACAAACTACTTCAATGATACTGGCATTGCGTAAAAAAGCAGAAAAGAAAGTGCGTCAGCCTCTTAGTAAAGCAGTAGTGCCTGCACCCGATGAAAAAACTTTCCGTCAGTTGGGTTATGTTGCAGATTTAGTGAAGACAGAAGTAAATATTAAAGAACTTGAAATAATTCCTTCTGATGCCGAAATGGACAATATAGTGAAAAAAATTAAACCTAATTTTAAAACACTTGGAAAAAAATACGGCAAACAAATGAAGGAAATAGCCCAGGCATTTACCGCATTAAGTAAGCATGAAATTAATGAAATTGAACGCAATGGACTTTTCATACTGAAACTTGCTTCAGGCGATGTGGAGATTACCGCAGAAGATGCTGAAATCATTACTGAAGATATGCCCGGTTGGCTGGTTGCGAATGAGGGGCGTCTCACTGTAGCACTTGACATAACTGTAACCGATGAATTGCTGCGCGAAGGAATTGCTCGTGAATTTGTAAACCGTATTCAAAACATACGTAAGTCGAGTGGCTTTGATATAACGGATCGTATTTCGATTGAAATTGAAAATATCCCGGAAATTGACGAGGCTGTCAGAGAATTTTCATCATACATTGCAATGCAAACACTTGCAAATGAAGTAAATCTTGTTGAAAAAGTGGATAATCCTATCGAACTTGATTTCGATGATTACAAAGCGAATGTTTCAATTCGAAAGTTATAATACAGGTTTTGTAATTAATGTAAAAATAATTTGCAAACCGAAACAAAATTCGTATTTTCGCACTTAGTTTTATTTGAGGATAATTCTCATATAATTACATATTTATTAATAATATCTTAAAAAGTTTTGCTATGTCAGAAAAAACAAGATACTCGGATGCCGAACTCGAGGAATTTAAACAAATTATCCTTGAAAAATTGGAAAAAGCGCAGAAAGATTATGAACTTTTACGCAACGGCATTAACAATCAGGATGGTAATGATGTAATGGATACATCGCCTACGTTTAAAGTGCTCGAAGAAGGTGCGGTAACGCTCTCAAAAGAGGAATCGGGCAGATTGGCACAGCGACAGATGAAATTTATACAGCATTTACAAGCAGCTTTGGTGCGCATCGAAAATAAGACTTATGGTATTTGCCGCGAAACAGGTAAACTTATACCAAAAGAGAGATTACGTGCCGTACCTCATGCTACCCTGAGTATCGAAGCCAAAAACGACAAAAACAGATAATCGAATAACAGAGGTTCGGCAGCAGAGTAAAGTTCTTCTGCCGAATTTTATTTTATAATCATTTTATTATGTCTGTAACCAAAAAATCCTTTTTGCTGATTTTTATTGTTCTTCTTATCGATCAGATTTCAAAAATTTACATAAAAACTAATTTTGAACTGGGCGAGGCTGTGCCTGTTTTCAGTTGGTTTCAAATTTGTTTTGTAGAAAACAACGGAATGGCTTTTGGAATGGAATTTATCGGGAAAGTTTTTCTTACAATTTTCCGGATAATTGCAGTTGCAGGGCTTGCATGGTACATTCATGGATTGATTAAAAAGCAATATCGTACCGGATTCATTCTTGCTGTATCTTTACTGCTTGCAGGTGCTGCCGGCAATATTTTCGATTCCCTATTTTATGGAGTTATTTTTAGTGACAGTTATGGGCAGGTAGCTACTTTTATGCCACCTGACGGAGGATATGCACCGTTTTTGCACGGTAAAGTTGTTGATATGCTTTATTTTCCACTTATAAAAAACGATGTTGGCGAAACAGTGTTTTTTCGACCGGTTTTTAATATTGCTGATTCTGCAATTACTATTTCTGTGGCGATAATACTGATTTTCTTCCGCAAAGATTTAAATGAAAGTCTTGAATCAAAGAAAGAAAAAAAATCCGAAGTTCAAAGTTAATTGGCAGGTTTTACTTGTAACGATTATTTTTTTGCTGCCGGTTTCATGCAATCGTGCACCTAAAAAAGTATTAAGTCAGCCTGAAATGATTGATTTTCTTATCGATCTGCATAAACTCGATGGCGTGTTGATAACCAAAGGTCTGACTACCATTGATGATCGTGAAAATGTTTATTATTATAACGCCTTACTTGCAAAACACAAAATCACAAAAGAACAGTTTGATTCGTCCCTGGTTTGGTACACTCGCCAGCCCAAAAAATTTAGTAAAATATATAGGCAAGTGCTTCTGAAACTTAACCTTGAAGATAGCTTTCTTCGTGAACAAAAACGGATATACGATGATTCAGTAGCAAAAGCCGACAAAACAATCGACATTTGGAATTTAAAGCGAACTTTTACAATTACAAAAGATTCCTCTGTTAATCGTGTTGACTTTCACATTTCAGGATACGAATTTTATACAGGTGATGTATTTGAACTGAAATTTCTGCACCGAAGCTCGCCCGTGGATGCTACATATAATGAATGGGCAGTTTTACGCGTTAATTACGATAATAATTTTACTGATAGTATAAAAACCATTCTATTTGCTGATAGTTTGTTAAAACGTTATTCACTTCGATTTAAAGCCCGCCAAAATTACAGAGTTAAAAATCTTACAGGTGTTATAGCTTCGACCGATAAACCCGAAAAGAGAATTAAAACCGTAGTTGATAGTATTAGTATAACATATAGTTACAGTCCACCTGTGCACGATGCACTCAGATTGAAATGGCAGAATGAAACCGGCGTTGATTCAACAATGCATTTAAAACCGAGGCTTCCACATCTTCCGTATAAGAATAAAATGAATATTCCGAAAAAATGAAACGTGTATCGAGTCAGCGAGTTATGTGTTCAAAAGAAAATCTTCTGTTGAACTCAGTTATTGAAATTGATAACAGTGGAATGATATCAAAACTAATTCGATTAAACGATCATGCCGCAGAAGTATCCGGAACTGTTTTCTACAATGGAATTATTACACCTGGTATTGTTTCGATTAGTAAGAGATCTTCTTCAAAAACGATAGATGATTTGTCGAAAAATTACAATGTAATTTTTATTGATAAAATAATTGCAGGAGAAGTTGTTCTGATTGAAAATCGTCCGTTAATATTTGATTTAAAAACTGAAAATCCCGAAACTGTAAGTCAAATTATTCGTGAGAATATGGAATTCTTCAGAAAAATATCAATATCTGATTTAATAAAAGCCATGGTTTTTTATCCGGCAGAAGTTTTGGGTATAAATAATGAAATTAAATCAGGTAACACTACAAAATTATTATTGTGGCCAAGCCCTGAAAGCCTTGAAGTTGAAAGGGATTACATTTATAATTTAATACAGATTTAGATTTTCCGAACTTTTAACGCCGTATGTGTATAAAAAAAACCGCGGCACTTTTCACAAAGCACCGCGTTTATAGGTATTAGTTTTTTTTAAGGTATAAAAAAGATTGTGTTGTTTAGTTAACAGTAACAAAGAAACAGCTATTTTCTCAAGTGTGCAAATAAAAAAATATGTTTTACAGCTACTTTTTTGGCTTATTTGTGTCATTTTTCCATAAAATTGTTGTTTTTCTCCATTTTTTTCAGAAAAAAACAGTTGAATTATTATTTCTCCAATTAAATTTAAGTTTAATATGTAAACTAAAAAAGCGGAATTTGTAATTGCAATAAAAATATTCCTTGAATACTAAATAGAAGTAAATTTCAAAAATTATGTCAAAAATAATCCTAATTGTCATTTCAATGTTGTTTACACAGGCATGTAGACAAACTGCACAAAAATCGGAACAAAAACTCAATCCAATGCCATCACCATTATTGCATTTCTTTGCCGATTCCGCATACAATTATGTTAAAAAACAGGTTGATTTTGGACCAAGGGTTCCGAATTCACAAGCGCATGTTCAATGTGCTGCATATCTAACCGAAACTTTAAAAAAATTTGGCGCTGAAGTGCATGTGCAAAATGTAAAACTTACTGCTTACAATGGCGATGTACTAAATGCATCGAACATTATTGGAGTTTATAATCCATCCTCGACTAAAAGGATTCTGCTTTGTGCACATTGGGACAGCAGACCATGGAGCGATCATGACCCCGACCCGGCAAATCGTTATAAACCGGTAACCGGAGCAAATGATGGTGCAAGTGGCGTAGGAGTACTTCTTGAAATTGCCCGACAATTAGGTGATTCACTCCCGACAATTGGAGTCGATATTGTTTTGTTTGATGCCGAAGATTATGGACCACACGAAGATTACAGTGGAAAAGCGGAAGATGCATGGTGTTTGGGATCACAATATTGGGCAAAAAATCCCCATGTCAAATCTTACAATGCCATGTATGGAATTTTGTTGGATATGGTGGGAGATGCTAATGCAACTTTTTACAAAGAATATTTCTCTATGTATTATGCTGCCACGATTGTAAATAAAGTATGGAATATGGCCCAGGAACTTGGCTTTAGTGATTATTTTATTCATCAGGCCGGTGGAGCTGTAACCGACGATCATTATTATGTAAATACTCTTGCAGGAATTCCCTGTATTGATATTATTGATTATAAACCCTCGGGGAAAAGTGGTTTTGTTCCCTACTGGCATACCGTTAACGATACAATGGAAAATATTTTGCAGAATACGCTTCATGCTGTAGGTACCACTGTTTTGCAGGTAATTTATGCTGAAAAATAATAAATAATGTTTTTAATTTTTTTCTTGAAGAACATAAATTTCCAACTCCATGACATTTAAATACAAAAGAATTGCTGTAAAAATAGGGAGCAACGTAATTACTCGTGCCGATGGTACACTTGACATAACGCGAATGTCTGCTTTAGTCGATCAGATAGCACTTTTTTGGAAATCGGGAATTGAAGTGGTGCTGATATCATCAGGAGCTGTAGCTTCCGGCAGGAGTATTTTACATCCGGATAAAAAAATGGATGTTGTTGAGCAGCGTCAGTTGTTTTCTGCCGTTGGACAGGCTAAACTTATCAATCATTACTGGGAATTGTTCAAGGAACATGGTATTGTGGTAGGACAGGTACTTACCATGAAAGAAAATTTTGGGAGTCGAAGGCATTATTTAAATCAGAAAAACTGTATGCGTGTAATGCTTGAAAATCGAGTAATTCCAATTGTGAACGAAAACGACACAGTTTCGGTTACCGAACTTATGTTTACGGATAACGATGAACTTTCAGGTCTTATCGCTTCAATGATGAATATGGAAGCATTGATTATTCTGAGCAACATTGATGGAATTTTCGATGGTCCACCTTCTGATCCTGCATCTAAAGTAATTCGTGAAATTAAGAGAAATCAGGATATTTCATCTTTTATAAGCACCAAAAAATCATCGTTCGGCAGAGGCGGGATGCTCACTAAAGCTTCCATCGCGCGAAAAATTGCCGATCAGGGCATCGATGTGTTTATTGCAAACGGTCGTACCGAAAACATATTAGTCAATTTGCTTACTCCCGAAAACAATCAGATTTGCACAAGATTTGTTTCGTCCACAGAGGAGGTTTCGAGTATTAAAAAGTGGATTGCACATAGCGAAGATTTTGCTAAAGGCGAAATTTATATTGATGCACGTGCTTCGGAAATTATTACCGGAGATAAAGCTGCAAGTTTACTGCCTGTAGGAGTGGTGCGTATTGAAGGTGAATTCGAAAAAGATGATGTAGTGAAAATTTTTGACTGCAACAATCATCAGATTGGGGTTGGAAAAGTTCGTTACGACAGCAAAAAAGCACGTGAAATTATCGGAAAGAAAAATCAAAAACCTCTAATTCACTGTGATTTTATGTATCTTGAATAGTTATTTTTAAATTAGAATGAATAGAGCTTTTAAATACATCAGAAATAACCGGCGGGATATTTTACATCCAACGCTGATTGTATTTATTGTGCTGTTTTTTACATCTTGTATTTCAAACTCAACCTTATTCCAGCAGGTGTATCAAAAAACTGCTCCACTGAACAATACTTCAGAATTGTGCATTAAACCACATCTTGTTCTCAGTATAAACGACTCCTTGATGGCTACAACAGAAGAGCCTATTGTAAAGAAAAAATCATCTTATTTTCTTCCAATGATTATTTTTTGGGGTTGGAATCAAAAGTTTGATGTGCAACTGCCACAAAAATATCTTATCAAGCTCTTTAATAATGTTTTAATTAACAAGGATAAGGAATTTGAATATCACAAATTTTTTAGTGATAAAACACTCGAAATTGAACTGAAAAAACTTCCAGATCATTTTATTTACAGTTTGAGTGGAACATATTGGTTTTTACCTTATTTTGCAGGTTTAGGACTTTATTATTCGCATGAAAAAATATATCCCGAGGATCAGAAATTTGTGGTAAGATATCGTTTTTTCAATAGCGAATGTGATTTAAAACAGGGAACTAAATCTTTGGAAATGAAATTTCCGAGAACTGAAATTTACAATCCATCTTCACAAAATGTGTCATATTATATCGATGATTTTCGTAAAGAATTTGAATATCAGGCAGGAAAGTTAATTGATATGGTTGTAGATGATTTGTAAATTTTTCTTTACTAAAAAAAGTATGGGTTAAATGAAGAAAATTAAATGGGGAATACTTGGAACAGGGCGTATTGCACGCACATTTGCTACTGCTCTGAAATATGCTGATGGATGCGAACTTTATGCCGTAGGTTCACGAACCCTGAAAAATGCAGAGAATTTTGCAAATAATTTCAATATTCGAAATTATTACGGTTCTTATATTGAACTTGTTAAGGATAATGAAGTTGATATAATTTACATTGCAACACCTCATAATTTGCATTTGGAAAACACCATGCTCGCACTTAATAATAATAAGCATGTGCTTTGTGAAAAACCACTTGGAGTGAATGCAGGTGAAGTAAAGCAAATGATTTCACTCGCGCGTGAGAAAAATTTGTTTTTGATGGAAGCGTTGTGGAGCAGATTTTTACCCCGTATAAAAAAAACAAAAGAACTGATTGAGACAGGAGAAATTGGCGAGCCAAAATTAATGACAGCTTCATTTTGTATAAAGTCAGAATATAATCCTCAACACCGACATTATAATATTGAACTTTGTGGCGGAACCATTCTTGACATTGGTATTTACAATATTTTTCTTTCACTTTATCTTTTTGGTAAACCTGAAAAAGTCAGTGCTTCTGCAGTGCTTGATATTCAAGGAGGTGATAACTCTGCTGCTTACAGTTTTGTTAATTCTGACGGTTCGCTTTCCGTAATGCATTCTTCATTTATGGCAAGCGACCCTTATGTTGCAGCCGAAATTCATGGTACGAAGGGTAAAATTGTGCTTGAACATATGTGGTTTTTTCCCGGAAATATTATCATCAAATATAATAACGGGAAAAAACATACGGTTAAATTTAAAACAAAATGCAACGGTTACGAATTTCAGGCTGAAGAAGTAGCTCGTTGTATTTTCGATGGGAAACTACAAAGCAGTAATTGGAGTTGGAGCGATAGTTTATTGCTTGCCGAAACTATGGATCTTATCAGAGAAAAATGCGGAGTATTTTATCCGGCTCACGATAAATTATAAATCAGAGATAGAAATTTAGTTTAGAGTTTATAGAGTTCATAAAGTTCATAAAGTTCATAAAGTTCATAAAGTAAATAATTATATTTCATTTATTTATATCGTTTTGTCTTATACGCCGATTAACAGCTAACATAACACTGAATAAAAAATATGGATTCACAAAATTGGAAAAAAAGTGCACTCAATGCATCACGTGCTTTAAATTTACTTGATGAGCAAACCATAAACAGAGTATTACTTAAACTTGCTGAAGAAACTGAGAAAAATACCGATAAAATTCTTCAGGCAAATGCGCTGGATTTAGCTGTAATGGAAAAATCAAATCCGTTATTTGACAGACTGCTCCTGACAAGTGAACGAATCAGTGATATTGCATCAGATATAAGAAATGTTGCTGCTTTGCCCTCTCCTCTCGGGCGTGAATTAATGAAAACTGAGCGCCCCAATGGTATGACTATCAAAAAAACTTCGGTTCCGTTTGGTGTAGTTGGCATTATTTACGAAGCACGTCCGAATGTAAGTTTCGATGTATTTTCGCTTTGCTTTAAGTCCGGTAATGCTTGCGTGCTTAAAGGTGGCACCGATGCATTTAATTCAAATTTTGCCATTGTAGAACTCATCCGAAGTGTTTTAAAAGAGTTTGGCATTGATGAAAACGCAGTGATATTGCTTCCGGCAGGACGTGAAGCAACTGCTGAACTTATGAGTGCTGTTGGATATGTGGATGTAATAATTCCGCGTGGTGGCAAAGGGTTGATAGAGTTTGTAAGGGATAATTCAAAAGTACCGGTGATTGAAACCGGAGCAGGAATTTGTCATACCTATTTCGACGAATTTGGCGATTTGGAAAAAGGAAAAAAAATTATTTTCAATGCCAAAACTCGTCGTGTAAGCGTTTGTAATGCGCTCGATTGTTTGATAATTCATCAAAAGCGTCTTGCTGATTTACCGGCATTATGCCGTAAACTTTCAGAAAAAAATGTGGAAATCTATGCCGATGAAAAATCTTTTGAGGTACTTAGTGCAGTTTATCCACAACATTTGTTGCATGAAGCTACCCCCGATAGTTATGGTACAGAATTTCTCAGCTATAAAATGGCAGTGAAAACAGTAACCACATTCTCTGAAGCGATTGAACATATAGCACTTTACAGCTCAAAACATAGTGAATGTATTGTAAGCGAGAACGATATTAGTATAAAGAATTTTGAGAAAATGGTTGATGCAGCCTGTGTATATGCGAATGTTTCAACTGCGTTTACCGATGGAGCACAATTTGGTTTAGGAGCCGAAATCGGAATCAGTACACAGAAATTACATGCACGTGGACCTATGGCGCTTGAGGAGTTGTGTTCGTACAAGTGGATTGTAGAGGGAAACGGTCAGACAAGAAGCTGAATTTTTGATAGATTTCAAATGAAAGTTGAACAATATTGTGTGTTAAACTTTTTTGAAATAGTATTTTAAACAAAATGTAAATAAAATGCAAATTTCACAGGCAATCTATAGGTGAAATTAAAATATTCCTGAAAAAATATTTTGTAAAACAAAAATAATTATTTTACTTTGCAACTTTAAGACACCGTATTTCTTTCGTTTGGTTATTTTCACGATTTTGCTTACCTGCATTTCCGATATTAACCTCGTATGTTTATGATGGTCTTGAAAAAATCAATTAATTTTTAATCTCATTTTTTATTTTATGAACATTTACGTAGGTAACCTTAGTTACAAAGTTCGCGAAAATGACCTTCTTGGGGTTATGGAAGAGTATGGTAAAGTTGACTCTTGCAAAATTATCAAAGACCGTGAAACGGGTAAATCAAAAGGTTTTGGATTTGTTGAAATGGCGGATGATGCTGCAGCAACAAAGGCAATTGAAGAATTGAATGGCGCTGAATTTGACGGTCGTCAGATGGTTGTGAAAGAAGCCAGACCCAAAGCTTGATCTTTTTCAGATAACTGTATGTAAACTTCTGTCATTTGGTGTAAGTGACAGAAGTTTTTATTTGTAAAACCAATATGTTCATAAAAAAAGGATTTTTCGAAAATTCGGACATTTTTACCCGAATTGTGTTGTTGCTGATAGTCATGTCGCTATCAACACTTGTTTTTTCATCGTTCTGGTATATTTTTACCGATGCTGATATCGAAAATGTTAACAGCCTGAAAGTGTTACAGTTGTTGCAATCGGTAGGTATGTTTGTTATACCACCATTTATACTTGCCTGGCTGTGGAGTAGGATGCCCATAAAAAGTTTAAAACTGAATGTAATACCATCAGCGACCAGTATTTTTCTTACATTTATATTGTTAATTGTAGCAATTCCGGGAATCAATTTATTGTCGTGGTTCAATCAGCAAATAGTGTTACCTGACTTTTTGCAGGGACTCGAAAAATGGCTTATAAGTTCAGAGGAAGAGGCTGCACTGCTTACAGAGAAGCTCATCAGTGTTGATACGGTTAGTGGGTTGGCGGTGAATGTTCTGCTAATTGCAGTAATACCGGCACTTGGCGAGGAACTTTTCTTTCGCGGGAGTTTATTTAATATTTTCAGTAACAGTAAATCTAAAGTTTTAGCTGTTTGGATTACTGCTGTAATTTTCAGTGCAGTGCATTTTCAGTTTTACGGTTTTTTCCCCCGTTTGTTGCTTGGTGCTTTATTTGGCTATTTGCTTGTTTGGAGTGAAAACCTTTGGTTGCCCATCGTAGCACATTTTACAAATAACTTTATTGCTGTAATTTTTTATTATCTGCAATACAACGATTACGATGTGCCTGATTTAGATAAAGTTGGAGCAGGTCAAACCTGGTGGTTGGGGCTTTTGAGTCTTGTATTTACAGGATTTTGTATTGTGTGGTTGCGAATAAAACTTAAACGACCTTCAAAATCATGCATATCCTGATTTTTTTATCTTCGCTCGCTTACAATCAGAAGTGCTTGCTCACGCAAAGATGCAGGCAGTTCGATATGCCGGAGTTGCAGGCTTCTTAACCAGGCAGCAACATCGCTTTCCTTCAGAGTATAAAATACTTCCTCAATCATTGCAGTTTGGCTTTCAGTCATTTTGTCAGGCGGAATATTTGCAAGTGTATCGAGTTCTTCATCATCAAAATATTCAATATTTAAATCTTTGTTCAACAGCGAATCGCGTTCACAAACAACATGAGCACCACAACACTCTTCGTTGTAATTAATTTCTATTGGAGCTTCATTATTTTTTTTCCGACGATTCAAATATGTGAGCAGCATAATAAGCAAGGTAAATGCTGCAAGAATGAGAATTAACACTAACATATCTGTAAAATTTTATCCTTTTTTATGCGATTTGAAAAACAGCCGCAAAGTTAGATTTTTATGTTTAAAAATGATTATTTTTGTACGTTAAAATACAATAGAAATGCTTTTTTTAAGTTTCTATTTTTCGGGAGCATCGTCTCCTGTTATTGTTTTGGTGCATACATTTTCGATATTCATTTGTTAAATTACCGGTTCAATTGAAAAAAACATTTTTACATACAAGCATCAGTCTGTTACTGATATTGATGTTCGCTGCCTGTTCGATGAGCAAGAATACCTGGACTACACGCACATACAAGGCAATAAACACGAAATACAATGTCAAGTTTAACGGACAAACAAGCTTTAACGAAGGCTTAAAAAGTATTCAGAAAGCAAATGTCGAAGATTTTTCGGAAGTTTTACCAATGTACCCGATAAGCAAACCGGCAAATGCTAAAGTGGCAACTTCCAATATGGATCGAGCTATCGAAAAAAGCCGCAAAGCCATTAAGTTACATTCAATAAAGAAGAAACCTATTCGAAATCCGCAAAAAGCTAACAATCCTCAATATAAATTGTTTTATAATCAGGAAGAATTTAATCCTGCCCTAAAAGATGTATGGATGCTGCTGGCAATGTCCGAATTTCATAAGGGCGATTTTATGGGATCGGTTGGAACTTTTTCATACATTGCGCGCCATTATGCCACCGATAAAGAAATGGTGGTGAAAAGCCAGCTTTGGATTGCACGTGCCTATGCTGAAATGGGTTGGATTTATGAAGCAGAACAATTGTTGTCGAAAATAAATCAGAATGACATAACGTACAAAATTACACCTCTTTTTACTGCCGTTAATGCCGATTTGCTATTAAAAAAACATCAATACAAAGAAGCCATCCCTTTTCTTGAAATAACCCTTGAGCGCGAAAAAGACAAATACCAAAAACAACGTTTTACTTACATATTAGCACAGCTTTACGAACGTACGGGAGACAATGTTAAAGCACTCGAAACTTACCGTAAAGTATTGAAACTTACTCCTTCGTATGAAATGGATTTTAACGCACGCGTAAGCAGTATTGAACTTAATCCGAATGTGAATGAAGTAAGGAAAGAAATTCGTAAGTTGATTAAAAATCCGAACAATAAGGATTATCTTGATCAACTGTATTATGCCTATGGCAAAACGTATTTACAAAAAGGTGATACTGCCAAAGCCCTCGAAAATTTTACTCTTTCTGTTGAAAAAAGTACACGAAATGGCATCGATAAGGCAATTACACTTGTAAAAATGGGGGATTTATATTATCAGAAACAAAATTATGTTAAAGCTCAGCCATGTTACGATGAGGCATCGAAAATTTTTACAATCGATTATTCAGATTATAAAAGAATTTCTTCAAGAGCATTATCTCTTGGCGAACTTGTAGTTGAATATCAAACTGTAGTACTTCAGGATAGTTTACAGAAACTTGCTGCTTTGCCCGAAGAAAAACGACTCGAAGTGATAAAAAAAGTAATTGAAAAGCTTATTGCCGATGAGAAAGCGGAAGCTGAAAAAACGCAGAAAGTTGAACAGGGAGCAGATAGAAGTTTTGGCGGGTTTGAGCCTGATTTTTCACCACAACCTATTGCAAATAGGGGAGTTGGTGCGGATTGGTATTTCTACAATCCATCGCTGGTAAAATCGGGTCAGCAGGATTTTCAAAAAAAATGGGGGAAACGTAAATTAGAAGATAACTGGCGGAGAATGAATAAGTCATCTGCACTTTTTGCTGAAAATACTGAAACTAAAGCAATAAACACAGCTAGTGTAAAATCCGACAGTATTAAATCTCAGACAAGCACCGATGCTAATTCTGAAATAGTTACTGATAACAAAGATCCTAAGTTTTACTTACAACAAATACCTGTTACCGATGCTCAAATTCAGAAATCGAATGAGATGATAGCTGATGCATTGTTTAAAATGGGCTACATTTATAAAGATAAAGTGGAAGATATTGCTATTGCAGCAAAAACTTTCAATGAATTTATTTCGCGATTTCCTGCTGATGAACGTGTTCCGGAAGCGTTGTTTCAATTGTTTTTACTGAATACCATGCTTGGACAGACAGAAACAGCTCAAACCTGGCGCGCTAAATTACGCAGTGAATATCCATCATCCCGTTTTGCAGGATTAATTGCAAATCCTAACTTTGTTGCGTTGCAAGAGGAAATGTTGTTAGTACAGGATTCTTTATACAGTGCAACATATCAAGCTTTTAACCAAAGTAAATTTCAGGTGGTAAAACAAAATGCAGAAGCGTTTATCAAAAAATATCCGCAATCGAAACTTGTGCCCAAATTTATGTTTTTAAATGCTTTGAGCATTGGAAAAACAGAAAATCAGGAAAAATTTGCCGCAGCCCTCGATGAGTTGGTTGCAAATTTCCCTGCAAGCGATGTAAGTTCCATGTCGAAAGATATTTTGGCCTTGATGAAACAAGGAAAAGAATCGAAAAAAGGCACTTCACAAGGTACTTTGCTTGCCCGTCGTTCAGAAGTATTCCAGACGGGCGATTCTACAAACATCGCTCAAAATTTCAATCCTTCGAAAGATACCCGTCACAGATTATTACTGGTGATACCTGCTGATGAATCTTTTACAAACAAATTGCTTTATAATATTGCAGCCTTCAATTTTTCCAGGTTCATGGTAAAAGATTTCGATTTGGTTGTTGCAAAAATCGACAGTGTGCAAAACTCACTTTCGGTTACCGGATTCGAAACTTACGACGAAACTGCGTGGTATCTGAATTCAATAAACAGCGATCAGGAGATTAAAAACCTCATAGATAAGCCGGATATAAAGAAAATTATAATTTCAGAAAATAATTATGGTTTACTCCGAACAGTATTTACTATCGATGATTATCTGGCTTACCATGCCGATAAAATTGTTAATGCAAAACCTGAAGTAAAACAAGTTGCAACTGCAACTGCAAAAACACAGAATACTGCTGTATCACCCAACAAGCAAACAGCAAAAACACAGGAAACAAAAACAGTAGCAGCAGTAACGCCGGTTCAAAATCAAACTCAAGCAAACAATCAGGACAATAAACTTGATCGTGAGTATCTTGAAAGAACAACGAGTGTTCCCGAAAAATCGGTTGTGCCTGAACAGAAAACAAATGCTAACACACAGGCATCAACGCCACAACCGGCAATTGATAAGAATGAACCTGAAGCACCACTGTTTAAAAATTTATTTGCATACAAACCTTCGCAACCACATTTTATTGCGCTTGCAATAGTTTCAGGCAGTATAAATTTTGAAAAGACAAAAGAAGTGTTCGATAAATATAATGCAGACAATTATGGCATATTGAACCTGAAAGTTTCTATGGAAACCATAGGACGTATGCAGTTTGTTATTATCGGTCAGTTTGCCGATGCCAATGTAGCCAAATCGTATTTGTTGCGGATGGTAAGAGAAAAAACACTTTTCCAGAATATGGGCGATGCAAGTTATCGAAACCTTGTTGGAACGCAGGCAAATCTCAATGTAATGGTACAAGAAAATGCATTACGTACGTATCTTGAGTTTATGCAGGAATATTATTTAAAGTAATTTTGAAGAGCAAAGAAATTAGCTTATGAAGAAAGATAGAATTCTTTGGGCAGATGACGAAATTGATTTGTTGCGCGCTTATGTTTTATTTCTCGAGGAAAGAGGTTACGAAGTTATAACTGCCACCAATGGAAAAGATGCAGTGGAACTTTGTCAAAAAGAAACGTTTGATATCATTTTTCTCGACGAAAATATGCCAGGACTTAGCGGGCTCGAAACACTTGCGCTTATCAAAGATATTGATCCGGATGTGCCTATGGTAATGATTACCAAAAGCGAAGAGGAGAACATTATGAATATGGCTATCGGGAATAAAATTGCCGATTATCTTACAAAACCCGTTAATCCGAGCCAGATTCTGCTAACACTTAAAAAAAACATTCATAAAAAAGAAATCGTTACCGAACATACTACCTCATCGTACCGTTCCGAATTTGGGAAAATTGGTATGCAAATCAATGATTCACTTACATACGACGATTGGGTGGAAGTATATAAAAAGCTCGTTTACTGGGAATTGGAACTTGCAGAAACTGATAACGGCATGGATGAAATGCTGCGAATGCAAAAAAACGAAGCGAACAGTACTTTTAATAAATTTGTAAAACGGAATTATCAGTCATGGTTCGAACACCCCGAAAAACGACCTTTACTCAGCCCCGATATTTTCAAAACAAAAGTTTTCCCCTTGCTCGATCAGGGCGAAAAAATCTTTTTTATTTTAGTCGATAATTTTCGCTTCGACCAGTGGAAAGTAATTCGCGAGTTAATGAGTGAACTTTTCACCTTCACCGAAGAAGGAATGTACTGCAGCATACTCCCAACTGCCACACAATATGCGCGAAATGCTATTTTTTCGGGTTTATTGCCCTTGCAAATTCAACAAATGTTCCCACATTTATGGGTCGATGAAGAAGAGGAAGAAGGAAAAAACCTGAGTGAAAAAGATTTGATTGAAACACAAATTCATCGATTCAGAAAAAATTACACTTTTTCGTATCACAAAGTAAATGAATCTGCTTTTTGTGAAAAACTTATCGAACAGTTACCCCGATTTGAGAACAATCAGTTAAATGTAATCGTACTGAACTTTATCGATATGCTTTCACATGCCCGAACTGAATCGAAAATGATGCGCGAACTGGCAAACGATGAACAGGCATATCGTTCCCTTACGCTTTCATGGTTCAGGCATTCACCTACTTATGAACTTATGAAAGAAATAGCTCGTCGTGGTTATAAGGTGATTTTCACTACCGATCATGGCACTATACGTGTGGACAATCCGATAAAAGTGATTGGCGATAAAAATACAAATGTAAACCTGCGCTACAAAGTAGGTAAAAATTTGAGTTACAACAAAAAAGAAGTTTTCGAAATTACACAGCCTGCCAAAATAGGGTTGCCCAGTCCAAATGTAAGTTCAACATATATTTTTGCCGGTAACGATGACTTTTTTGCATACCCAAACAACTACAACCATTATGTAAGTTATTATAAAAACACATTTCAACATGGAGGAATTTCGCTTGAAGAAATGCTGATACCGCTGGTGGTGATGGAACCAAAGTAAATAAACCCATAAAACCCCTAACCCCCTTTAGGGGGAATGACCCCCAGCCCCTAATGGGGAGGAAGAAATATTACTATTGATAATTATATCGATTTTACGAAATGAGCAAAGAGAAAAATACACAAAATGATTCTAATTCTAACTCCCCTTTAGGGGTTGGGGGTGTTTTAGGGGTTGGGTAAAAACTCAATGTTTTATGACGCTATACCAATTCATTTTGAATTAGCTAAAAAGCTTAGAAACAATCAAACTGAAGCCGAATTATTTCTTTGGGATAATTTACAAAGATTGGCATATTTGAACATAAGATTTAAACGTCAACATCCGGTATTGTATTTTATTGCTGATTTTTATTGTCATAAAGCAAAACTTATTATTGAAGTTGATGATGGATATCACGACATTCCTGAACAATACTTATACGATAGAAATCGTGAAAATGAACTCAATGAATTAGGATTAAAAGTTGTCAGATTTACAAATGAAGAAGTTTTGAACAGTATTGAGATAGTTTTAAAAACGATTGAAAAACAAATTAAAGAAAGAATTTAAAACAAAATACATATGAAAGATGTAAAGAATGATTTTAAAAACAAAAGTAACTCAGTTCCCCTTCAGGGGCTAGGGGTAAACTCCCCTTTAGGGGTTGGGGGTCATTCATATACTAATGTAAAAGACCTCGGCAATTTGCAGGAGGCAATTCAGGAAGCGTTAGAAATAAAGAAAAATCGTTTTGCTTACAAGCATATTGGTGAAAATAAAACGCTGCTGATGGTGTTTTTCAATTCCAGTTTACGTACAAGGCTTAGTACTCAAAAAGCAGGTATGAATTTGGGAATGAACACTATAGTGCTCGATGTAAATGCCGGAGCCTGGAAACTTGAAACAGAGCGTGGGGTGATAATGGATGGCGACAAACCCGAACATATTCTGGAAGCTATTCCGGTGATGGCAAGTTACTGTGATGTAATTGGCGTGCGTGCTTTTGCGCAGTTCGAAAGTAAAGAATTTGATTATCAGGAAACCATCATCAATCAGTTTATTCAATATTCAGGAAAACCTGTTTTCAGTATGGAGGGTGCTACCACACATCCATTACAGGCTTTTGCGGATTTAATTACAATTGAAGAATATAAGGAAACGTCTCGTCCGAAAGTTGTACTGACTTGGGCTCCACATCCCAAAGCTTTGCCACAGGCTGTTCCCAACTCGTTTGCCGACTTTATGAACGAAGCCAATGTGGATTTTGTGATTACACATCCCGAAGGCTATGAGCTGGCACCTCAATTTGTACGTGGCGCTCGTGTGGAATACGACCAAATGAAAGCTTTTGAAGGTGCCGATTTTGTGTATGCTAAAAACTGGGCTGCTTATCAGGATCCGAACTACGGAAAAATTCTGAGTAAAGATATGAACTGGACTGTCAGTTCACGTCAAATGGCGGTAACTAATAACGCACGTTTTATGCACTGTTTGCCTGTGCGGCGTAATATGATAGTAACAGATGAAGTAATCGAAGGTCCACGCTCTGTTGTGATTCCTCAGGCTGCTAACCGCGAAATTTCGGCACAGGTGGTGATCAAACGATTATTGGAACAATCCCTAACCCCTAAAGGGGAATAACCCCCAACCCATAAAGGGGCGGAAAAAATAGTAATAATAATTTCACTACCATACGAAAGTTTTTATAAATAATAATTTTAAAAATACAAATGC
>CAZDSY010000054.1:0-19344 GCA_964508285.1 uncultured Paludibacter sp. | reverse complement strand
TATCAATAATGCATATCTTAGGCAAAATCCTAATCTGTCAAAGTAGAATTAATTACTATCGATTATTTATTTCTACTTTACCATATTCAAAGATTAACCACATAAGAACACATAAGGAAGAAAAAAAGAATAAACATGTTATATTAAAAAAACAGTTTCATTGTTGATAATTATTTCTAATGTTGACTTATGTGTTCTTATATGGTTCAAATATCTTTAATAATTTGTTTGTGTTTAAATTTAGTAAAGTAGAATTATTATTAAAAATCTAAACTAACTTTTTTATTCCCCTTTAGGGTTTAGGGGCTGTTTCCCCATTTCAAATACCAGTTTTCCACCTGCCATTATATCATCGTAACTAATAAATTTTTCATTGTATACTTTCTCGTTCAATTTTGCGGATTGAATGTAAATATTTTCTTTCGCATTATTTTTTGCCACAATCGTAAATTTCTTTCCGTTTTCAAGTGTGATTACAGCTTTGTCAATAACCGGACTGCCAAACACATATTCTCCGTTGACGGGATTCATTGGGTAAATCCCTAAAGCTGACATTACGTACCAGGCTGACATTTGTCCGCAATCGTCGTTTCCGCATAAACCATCAGGCGTTGGTTTATACATTTCATTGAGTACCTGTCGTACACGTTCAGCAGTTTTGTCGGGTTTATCTGCATATTGGTACATGTAAATAGTGCTGTGACTTGGCTCATTTCCGTGTGCATATTGACCAATTAAACCCGAAATGTCAATTGATGCTCCTTCGTTGAGTTGTGAACTTACTGTAAAAAGACGGTCTAATTTTTTTGAAAAATTTTCGTTTCCTCCAAAGAGTTTTATTAATCCTTCGACATCATGCGGTACCAAAAACGTATATTGCCAACCATTCCCTTCCACATAATCAGCCTCCTCGTGTAACGAAAACGAAGGGTTGTATTCTTTTCGGAAGATTCCGTCCGCCAATTTTCCTCGCATAAAACCCAGTTCTTTATCAAAATAATTGGCGTAATATTTTGCTCTTTTTGAGAATAACTGATAATCTTCGGTTTTTTTCAATCGCTTTGCTAACAACGCAATGGCATAATCGTCGATAGCGTATTCCAACGCTTTGGAGACTGACCAGTTTTCTTTGTCGGCCGGAATCCAGCCCTGTTCACGCACGAATTTTAAGCCACGGTCGTCGCGTTGTTCAAAATTCCGGACTAAACGGTAAGCGCGTTTAGCGTCAATACCTTCTATATTTTTCAAAACGGCATCCACTATCACCGGAATGGAATGCACGCCTACCATTGTACCAGTTTCATTTCCAACCAAATGCCAGATGGGTAATGAGCCTTGTTTTTCGGTAATATCAAGCAATGAGTTGACCCAGTCGGCTGTACGCTTACGATTGATTATGGTTTGCATCGGATGAAAAGTACGATAGGTATCCCACAATGAAAAAATGGTATTTGGCACAAATCCGTTCGCTTTATACACTTTTCCATCGGCTCCGCGATACTCGCCATTCACATCCGAAAACTCCGAAGGCGAAATCATGGTACGAAACAGCGATGTATAAAACATCGTTCGCACATTTTTGTCCTTTGTTTTAATCTGTATTTTTGATAATTCGGCATTCCACTTTGCCTGAGCTTGAGTCACAGTTTTCTTAAAATTCCACGTTGGTAATTCTGTTTTCAGATTTTGATGCGCATTTTCGCAACTAACAAAGGACAAAGCAACTTTTACCTCAACTATTTCATTTTTTGTGGTGCTGAACTGCAAAACTGCCTTTTGTACATTAATACTGTCTTTCGAACGTGAACGAAAAACAGGTTCAGTAACCTTTGTAAAGCGCATGTCTTTCGAAAATTCAGCTCTGAAATACACTTTCTGATTTTTTGCCCATCCACGCGAATATCTGTACCCTTCAATGGTGCGGGCATCAACTTGTTTCAAATAAGTATCGGTGGGTTCATCCCATTCAATACCTTCGGCTAAATCAATAATAATGTTCGATTCGTTACTTTCAGGAAAAGTGTATCGATGATAACCTACGCGCGAAGTGGCTGTTAATTCTGCTTTAATGCCGTATTTTTGTAATAAAACGGAATAATATCCCGGCTGAACTTTTTCTTCGGAATGTGAGAATTTCGATACATATCCTTTTGATAAATCCGAAAAAGTTCCTTTAAATGTTGTTGGTTTTCCGGTTGTTGGCATAATGAGAATATCGCCCAAATCGCCAATGCCTGTGCCATTGAGGTGCGTGTGTGCAAAACCTATAATAGTACTATCGCTATAATGATAGCCCGAACACCAATGCCAGCCTTTGCTCATATTGGTGGGGCCGAGTTGCACCATACCAAAAGGCACACTTGCGCCCACAAACACATTGCCGTGATAGTCTGAACCAATCATTGGGTCGACAAAGCCTGTAAAGTTTGCAGCTTGTAAATAACAGGTTATCAGCAGCACACCGATTAATATTTTTATTTTTGAAATCATTTATTTATAAAATTTCCTTTCATGTCCACATCTTTCAACCGAAACGGCTGAATGTATGAATCGAGTAAAACAGCTAATTCTTTTCGTGTTATTTTTCGTTCTGCATTGTAATTGCTTAACTGCATTTTTTCCCAGTCCGAAACAATCTTTTCCTGTTTCACTTTTTTTATTTTATAAAATCCGGCCAAAGAACACACTAAATCAGTTGCCTCTATAACAGATAATTCATCGCTGTTTGGTTGCCATTTGAATGCCGGTTCAAATTTGTTTAAATCCTTTTTAAGTTCGGCAGTATTTACATTTTTTTCTGTATTAAACCAAGTTTCGTTACTCCAGCCTACATTTTTACCTTCGCCTTTTAAAATTCCGGTTGCGCCAACGCGCTGAACTGCTTTGAAATGAACATCCGTTTTGGGCAAATCCAGATAAGGCATCAGATAGCCTCCGGCATCGAGTAATGCCTGTTGTACGTTTCGAACCGAAGTTTGAGCAATGGTTTTTTTTTGTTTTAATGCTTTTGCAGCCAAAGCGCCTGCTGCCTGACCAATTTGCAAAACTACCGGTTGCAATCGTGTAGAACCGTTCAGAAGATTAGAAACTGAAATAGATTTCTCAGCAACTATCAAACCGTCAACATCTTTTGGCACCAAAGCTCCCAACGGAACATTGTATGACGGAACAGGATAGAAATGTAAATCTGGCAATTTGTCCCACTCCGGATAGCGTTTGTGATGATGGTCAATCGGGTAATCGCCCACAGCTATGCCGGTACGGTAAAGCGCCTCGGGTTGACTGAATGGTTTTGCAACGTGATTCACGTTAAAGCGCACCAAGCCATGAATGCGCCGGCTTTCGCGATGATAGGGAATCATGGGAAAATAATCGGCAGTAGGGAATTGTTCATCGTCCAACCCAAAGGTTGAAAAACCAAGTTCGGTTTGTAGATAATACAGGTAGCAAAGCGAAAAGTTTTTGGCATCGGAAACTGCTTTTTCCCTTTCTTTTTCGTTCATTTCCAGCATATTTACGTAAAAATCATTTCCTTCAATGGGCCAGTTAATCATGTATTTACCATTCGGCAATTTGCCGTAGGTCATCATTTTTTCTTTGGGCCAAACGGTTTGCCCGGGTTTCGGATTGGTACAATTAGGCGACTGAGCTGTGCAATAAAACATCGAAGCATCGTAACCGGCAGGTTTCAGAATGGTTTTATCAACACCATAATCTTTGAGAATCATCACATAAGTCAAATCCTGAATAATATCGTTCGCCTCTTCGGGAGCAATATCCTCGCCACACACTGCACGTGCTTCCATGCCAATATCGTATTTCACGTCGCACGCTTTTGCCACATCTCCCAACTCGGTGGCATCAATCAGTATCTTGGTGTAAATTTGATGTGATACGCCATTTCTGCTTATGGTAACTTTCCAGCCTTTGTTTGTTTTTTTTGCTGATGTGAATCTTGCATTTTGCCAAACAATGAGTTTTTTCTCGTTTTTTGTCATTCGTTGCAAAATTTCATTTCCAAGTTTAGGTTCAAAAAGCACATTGCTCACCCAGCCTGTTTTCAGCGCATCGTCACTGCCATAATATGCCACCAAACTATCTCTGAATTCCCCAAAAATGCCCGAAGGAAGTTTGTAGTTTCCATCAACCGCCGACACACCCGCCGAAGTAAGCATGCCACCCAGCCAGGGCGTTTCTTCCACAATAAGCGTACGGACACCCATTCGGGCAGCCTGGATGCCGGCGGCAGTACCACTTGCACCACCACCTACCACCAATACATCTACCTTTTGTGCAATAATTGGCAGATGAAAGAAAATAACTATTATAAAAAAGATTTTTTTGAGCATAAACGAATAAACACAAACTGATTATTTGTCAGGTAATCGCCCAAAATTGACGACTACCTGCTAATGTGTTCTTTTACAAACTTATCTTTTGTGTGTTGATAATTCCTTTAACATTTACTTTAATAATATGAACACCACGTAAATTATTAATATCTATCTCGTTAGTGTTGTTTGCAGATTGAACTTTTTGTCCCAGTGTGTTGTAAAGTTCAATATAAGAAGGCGTTGTTCCTTCAACTTTTAATAACGATGAAGTTTTAACGATTTTGAGAGATTCTTCGACATTAACTGCTGAGGTTGTAATTGTAGGCCATGTTATTGTATATTTTCCAATACCGTTGTTTGTACTCAATACATACAAATTCAAAGAATTTGCTGTCAAATCATCAAATGCCACCCGACCGGCACCATTTCCATTTGCATTTGTTCCTAAGGCCGGAAGGTATGTACTTATAGCTGTTCCGGCGCTATTCAAAATTCCACCCGGAAATTTTACTATGTTAGCTCTTTCCTGCCCTGTTCCGTAACGAAAATATGCTATATAAGCAGTATCAGGATCGCCAGTATTAACAGCTGTACGAGTCATAAGATAACGAACACTGTTTCCGCCAGTTGCAATAATGGCTGATGATGATGATTCAGTAGGACTTGGATTTGATCCATCTGCATTTAACTTAAGAATCTGTGAACCATTGTATTTGTAAATATACTTCCCATCGGGCATTAAATCAACTGAATTGTAACCACTAGTGGCTGCAATCTGATTAGTAATAATTGTTGGTGTATTGTTAAATACATAACCTCCGTTACCATCAGAAACCATATCGAATCTGAAAAGCGTTGCTTTTGTATTTACTAAAGTTGTGCTAAATGCATAAACTTTTGCTGAACCATCAGCAATACTACCTTTTACAGTAAAATGATCGCCAATTCTATGAGCAGCATCAAGTGTATACGAAATAGCAACAGTAGGAGCATCGGTTGAATTATCCCAACGATATACTTTAAAAACAGCTGCAGCTGACATAACCATATTGCAAACCAAAATCTTTCCATCAGATGTTACTCCTGCATCCGAAACAGCAAAAGTACCTCCTGAAATGCCTGTAACATCTAAATTTTTCCATTCTGTGCCATCACTTGCTTTTAAAAGTTAAACAGCAGTTCCACCTTCTCGAGTGGGTATAACCACTACTTTTTCACTTTCAAAAGTTCCAATTCCCATTCCACGAACATTGCTTGCAGTGCCAATATAGGTAGGTAGTGTGCTATAAGTTGCGCTGTTTTCCCAAACCCGTGTCCATGTTGGTTCTGCCGACCATAAATTAGCAGCTAAAAATGCTGCTGCAATAATTAACGTAATTTTTTTCATGATAGTAAATTTTAAATTGATGACTAAATTGATTGTAAATTGAAATAATTGATTTATAATGCCACATTATTTTTAAGCAAGTTCAAAATAGATTTTCCTTTTATAGTTTTGGATTGCACTTCACATTTTTCAAGGGTTTTCCAGCACTGATACAAACCGCGTGGCACATGAAAACAACCTTTCCATTTTCCGCCCTTTAAATTGAGTAATACTTCGCCCTGTCGGTTCAGGTAGCCAAACCATTCGGGATATTCTGTGTCTTTGAAATGTGTCCATGTATAATCATGCACTCGTTCGAACCATTCCAGGCACTCCTGTGATCCGGTTAGCTGATAGCTTTTAATCAAAGTAATAAGTGTTTCTACATGTACCCACCATAGTTTTTGGTCCCATTCCAACTGCTGTGGCGGGTAGCCTTTTCGGTCGAGGAAATAAAATATCCCTTCGTGTTTTTCGTCCCAACCGTATTTTAGCATTTTAAGGGCAATATCGGTTGCTTTCTGAATTAATTCCGGACGTTTCAGGCGTTCACCCAAATCCATAATAAACCACATAGCTTCAATTGCATGTCCGGGGTTTATTAGGCGACCATCAAAAGTGTCCGATAGATTGCCATCGAGCGTAACATTTTCAACCAACAAGCCGATTTCCGGACGATAAAATACATCCATTACTTCGTGGATTGTAGTTTCTATAGTTTTAAGAAGATATTTTTCGTCTAACAAATGTTCGATTTCCAATGCCAGATTACATAGAATCATGGGCAAAGCAAAGTTTTTCAGATTGCGGGTTTCCGGATAGGCTTTGTTCCATTTTCCTTTCGGATTATCTACTTTCGAAAGAATTTTATCGAACGTAGTTTTTGCAATTTGCTCGTATTCTTTGTTTCCGGTAGCCAAAGCCAGTTGCCCGAAAGCCATGGTGGCAAAAGTGTACGAAAAAATATTGTACGGTTCTACAAGTGGTTTTCCTTCGCGAGTGAGAGAAAAATACCAGTTGTAATCACCATCGTGACCATATTTTTTCAAAAATTCGCCACCCTGTACGGCGCAATCCAACCACTCTGGTCGTTTTTCAACTTTATTGTAAAGCATGGCAAACATCCAAACTTCACGACCTTGCAACCATATAAATTTATCAGTATCAAACACATTTCCTTCCCTATCTAAACAAGTAAGATAGCCTCCAAACTCCGCATCCTGCGATTTTTCGAGCCAGAAAGGCAAAATATTATTGAATAATTCACCTTTATATTGTTCTGCTAATTTTTTGAAATCCATAATATTATAACTGCCCCCTAACCCCCTAAAAGGGGAATAAGAATGCATTTCAATGATCATTTTTTACTAAAAAACATTTTCCTTTATTTGTGAAATATCAAGTTATCATACTTTAAAATTCCCCCTTCAGAGGGTTAGGTGGCCAAATATTCCTTATACCTGTTATATAAATGTCCGGCCGACAAATACATCGACTGTGGACTCATAAAATGTGAAAAATTCGAACGTGATGGCATTCTCAATTCCTGCTTCGGCGGCAAGTTTTAGTTTAAGTCTCAATTTTTCCCACTTTATAGGTAAAAACCGAATAGGCATATCGCGATCGAAAGTTTCGGAGTTTGTCCAACATTGCAAGCCATGTTTATCGCACAGACGCTTATTAATTTTCAGAAAATCGACTAAATCATCATAATCGACATGCCCATCCTGAAATGCCACAATATCTACTGCACCATTAATCCCTTCAAAAATCTGATCCCATTCGCGTTCGTGTTCTTCTGTAGATATTGGTCCATCTACTTGTTTATCTGCAACGAATTGGCTGCGATTTTTCTTTCCATCAATATAAGGTGATATTAACACCGGAAGACCTTCTGAAACTAACTTACAATGTTTACCCAGTGTGGCAAACATTTCTACAATCTTACCATTATTCCGACTACATTCCTGCGATAGGTACCAACCCGAGAATGATTTATGATGACCGTATTTAGCCCACACTTCTTCAATTACTTCTTTGTTAACTACTACTTCTAATTCATAGTTACCATTCTTCCAAAAATCAGCATCCACCCAGTAACGACCTGAATCGTACAACCCAAAATAAAACTGCATATCGTATTTGTCGCTCAGTCGTAAAAACATTTCTACCAAATCAACCGGCGGCATAAAACATTTTTCATCGCGTATAAGCACTTCCGAAGGATAAGTTATAAATCGCTTATAGCCGCAACGAATCATCACAACCATTTCAATACCAACTACTTTCATTAATGCAAAATCGGCATCCCACTCTTTTTCTCCCCAGTTTTGGTGCGGAATATCATGGCTTATTTCATCTAAAAAAGTAGCTTTTATATTCATTGTTTTTAATTAAAGTTTTCTATATGAACTAAAAAACCAATATTTATATACATATTTTGTTACGGCACAAATATAACTAAATAATTTTAGTAATTGCTTCATTGTTTGCATATATTTTTGCGATTTATGTTGTTAAACATATTTTTTTTATCCGTTATAAAACTTATTACTAAAAAAAAAGTTACTCACGCCAAAATATCACTTATTTTTCAATTTAAATTATTACTTTTGCTTTAGCAATAATAAATTCATCAAGGTTTATTCACAACTAATTTTAGAAACATTAGTATGAAACTAACATTAATTGAAGAAATAGAGGTAGGTTCAAAAAACGGTCAAATAAAATTAAATATCCTAAAATATTTTATTAACAACGGGAATTATACTTTACCTGAGCTTGCCAAAGAAATGGATTTAAGCGTACCAACCATTACAAAACTTGTTGGAGAGTTAATTGATGAAGGTTATGTAATAGATTTTGGAAAAGTTGAAACTTCCGGCGGACGACGCCCAAACATTTACGGACTCAATCCGGACTCAGGTTGTTTTTTAGGCGTTGACATAAAAAGAACGAGAATTAACCTGGCACTCATTAATTTTAAAGGGGAAATTATAGATATAAAAATGAGTGTTCCTTTTAATTACGAAAACAACATTGAAAGTTTTAATATTTTATGCCAGATTATTAATGATTATGTTAAAAATCTTTCGGTTCCAAAAACGAAGATACTAACTGCAGGCATAAATATTTCCGGTCGCATCAATGCAGAGACAGGCCATAGTTACAGCATGTATTATTTCAACGAAAATCCGATTACGGAAGTTTTTCATGATCGAATTGGCATACATACTACCATCGATAATGATTCGCGCGCAATGGCATATGGAGAATTTATGCATGGCGCTGTAGGCAACGAAAAAAATATTTTATTTGTGAATTGCAGTTGGGGTTTAGGTCTGGGCATTATCATCAACGGGAATCTCTATTACGGCAAATCGGGCTTTTCTGGCGAATTTGGACATTTTAGCGTTTTCGACAATGATATACTTTGTCATTGCGGCAAAAAGGGTTGTCTTGAAACGCAGGCTTCAAGCTCATACATCCACCGACGATTCCTTGAAAAAATGAATGAAGGAAATTCAACCATTTTAGATAAAAAGAAAAAGAAAGGTGAGACTATCACACATGAAGATGTATTGAATGCAGCTTTACAGGAAGATATGTTAGCAATTGAATTGATAGAAGAGGTAGGAACTACGTTAGGTAAATATATTGCAGGTTTAATTAACTTATTTAATCCCGAATTGGTTATCATTGGAGGTTCAGTGGCACGTACCGGCGATTATTTTTTGCTGCCAATAAAAAGTGCTGTAAAAAAGCATTCGCTGAATTTTGTAAGTAAAGATACTGTAATAAAACTGACTAAGCTTGGAGATAAAGCAGGTGTGATTGGAGCATGCTTATTAGCCCGTAGCAAAATGCTTGGTATCGTTTAATAGGAATTGCTCCAAACTTGTACGTTTTTAAAAAAGAAAAACGCTCTTAAACACTTCAATACAAACTAGCAAGCTGCAATACATGAAATTAAAAAAGCACCCGATAACGTGGATACCTACCGTTTACTTTGCCATGGGAATGCCTTTTGTGGCGTTAGCGCAGGCATCTTCGCTGATGTTTAAAAACATGGGGATTTCCGATACACAAATTACTTTCTGGACATCATTATTAATTCTTCCATTTTCTTTAAAACCCTTGTGGAGTCCAATTCTCGAGATGTTTAAAACCAAAAAACAATTTGTAGTTGCCACACAGTTTATTACTGGATTTTCTTTTGCATTGGTTGCATTTTCGTTACAATTACCCGATTTTTTTAAATATGCAATTGCATTTATGGGAATAATTGCATTTAGTAGTGCAACGCACGATATTGCTACAGCTGGAGTTTATTTGAATGAACTTTCACCTGAAGAACAATCGAAATATGTAGGTTGGCAAGGTGCATTTTATAATATTGCTAAATTAGTTTCTGGTGGGGCACTTGTATATGTTGCTGGCGAACTGGAGAAATCTTATGGTGTTGCAACTGCATGGATGATTGTAATGTTTTTATTTGGAACAATTATGATTGTGTTGGCAATTTATCATTTAAAAGCGCTTCCATTAGGTGCAGGCAGTTCCGAAGTGAAATCGTTTAATGAAGGGATTTCAACATTAATTGATGTAGCAAAAACATTTATTAAAAAAAAGGGAATAATTCTTAGTTTGCTGTTTGTTATCTTCTATCGTTTTGCAGAAGGTTTTGCCATTAAAATTGCACCTCTTTTTCTGAAAGCCCCAATATCGGAGGGTGGTTTAGGTCTTAGCACTTCCGAAATTGGAATGATTTATGGAATATTTGGATCTATTGCATTTGTTACAGGATCAATATTGGCAGGATATTTTACATCGGCAAAGGGGTTAAAAAAGACCTTATTGATTTTATGTGCTTCGTTTAATATTCCATTTGTGGTATATTTTCTTTTATCACATTATCAACCTGAGAATATTTACCTGATAACCTTTGCTATAGCTATGGAGTATTTCGGTTATGGATTCGGTTTTGTCGGTCTTATTTTATACATTATGCAACAAATTGCTCCGGGTAAATATAAAACAGCGCACTATGCTTTTGCCGATGGAATTATGGCGCTTGGATTTATGATACCATCTGCTATCAGTGGTTACTTTAGCGACATGATGGGCTATAAACAATTTTTTGTTATGGTGCTGGTGGCAACTATTCCTTCATTTATTGTAACAATTTTAGCACCTTTCAAACACACGGAAACTGAAAAACTAGAATCTTAAAAACGTAACAAAAAAAACCGTTCGTGAAAGAACGGTATTAAATTTAACTTATTCTTTTATAAACCAATTCTTCGAATCCATTAACTTCTGACGAATGGCAGCACTGTTGTTTTTATGCTTCGCAGCCACTTTATCAGCCAGATAAGTATAATTATTTCTACGGATAGCAATTCGCATCAAATCGTGAAAGCGGTTTCCTTCGAAAGCTGTTTCGAGTGCCAATTCGTTCACAATTAAATCTTCCATATAAGTTATCAAAGAGTCAGTAGTAGAATATTTCGGCAATTTAAAATATGTAGTATCCACATTAGCGTTACCCAAACTACGCATTCGAATTCCGATATTGGCATCGAAAAGCGGATCGCTAAAATCCATAAAAGTCGGGAAAATATATGTTGTATCGTATTTAACAGAATCTGCCTGAGGATTAAGTTTAGATTTTATAACGGTTTGAGATATTTGCTGAATCAATTCTCTGGTAGGAATAATTCTTCGATTTGCCATATTTGTTCTATTCAATCCGTTTTTCAAAACTGCCATTGCAGCATTTGGTTTCCCCAAACGATTTATCGCCTCAGCATATCGAAGATACAATAACCCCACTCGATAAGGCAATACATGTTTGATGCTATAATCCGACGGATTCATTATCACCCATTTATAAATTGCATTTGGTGCTCCGGAAGCATCGCCATAATTAAAAAGATATCCCGATTCACTATACCTGTATTTTTCAACTGAAGCTACTGAATAAATTTTTCGTAAATCCACCAAAGTATCTAATGTGGGCGTTTGTATATATCGTTGTTCATTCCAATTTTTCAGAGCAAATTCCGATGGTTTAAACTGTTTCTGAACATTCAATGAATCGAGGTTGGTAAAATGTCCGTATTGATTTGACATCGCAACGCGTGTAATACATTCGTTTGAATTGGGTACAAATATATTTCCCCAGTTGGGGTTATTTGAATAGCTTCCGGTAAAAGTATTATTTACAACTTCGAGTGTTGAGCGATTAGTAGCGGTAATTAAATACTTTTCTTCAATCATCAAATTTCGATATTCTGTGGCTGCTTGCTGGTATTGACCTGACCAAAGATAAAGATCGCCTAAGAGGAAACTCACAGGGAAAAAGGATTTACGACTGTTATAAATTCCCAACGAACCCAAAGCGGGAGGAATTATACCTTTCACAGGCAACAAATCGGCAATTAATACAGGGGCAAGTTGCTGAATATCGTAAACAGGGTAATCTTTTCGTTCTGCATCAGCTACGGTAAGAATAGGCTTCTCATAATAAGTAGCTTTACCATAATTCAACGCTAATTGCATATAAGTCCATGCACGAATGGCTTTGGCAGCAGCAAAAACTCTTTTGTTTACTTGGATCGACCCGATAACAACAGCTGTATCAACAGTATTAATAATGTAATTACAATTGTTGATAACCGCATAATAATCTTTTTCCCTACACAAATACGGATTGTTACTTTCAATATTTAATTCGCTAATTTTTCGCAGATTTATATCAGCATCGTCAGCTAAATCAAGCAAATCGGCACGTAACTCACCCAATAATATATAGCTATCGGCAAGTTTTTGCAGTTGTGAAAAAACCGCGAACATTGAGTAAGTAGAGTCGTTGGCTCCATCCAGTTTATAACCGTCAGGAAAAACCAAGCGATCGGACTCTACATCGAGCAAGTTACACCCGCCAAGCATAAAAATACCGAGTGCTGCTATCAACAATTTCTTAATCATGCGTTTCATATATTGTTTACTGATTTTACTTCTTTTACAAAAAATTGAATTACAGATTTAGTTTAATACCTAAGTAATAACTACGCGAGAGTGGCATAAGGCCTGCATCAATACCCTGATAATAAACAGAACTTTTAGCAGAAAATTCAGGATCGAGCCCAAGATAACGTGTTAGTGTAAACACATTATCAGTTGAAAGCCATATATTTAAACCTTCGATAAAATTACTTTTTACCGGCAGGTCATAAGCAAGTTTCACATTTTTTAATCGAAAATACGAGCCATCTTCAATCCATCTATCAGAAAATCTTGCATTTCCCATTGGATCGCCAAAAACTGCCCGAGGCTGTTTAGTTACTTGACCATCAGCGGTCCAGCGGTTAAGCATGGCAGTAGTCTGGTTTAAGAATCCGCTTCCTGACTCAAGTTGCTGACGATAATAATTATAAACATCGCCACCGTAAGAATAACTAAAAATAGCAGTAAGTGTAAATCGTCCCGAATTCCATTTACTGGTAAAATTTCCGCAGAAATCAGGATTCGGATCACCTATTACCTGCCTGTCATTTTCGTCAATAATTCCATCAGCATATATATCCTCGAAATGTATATCGCCTGCACCAAAGTATGTGAGCGTACCATCGGCATTTTTCAATGCAAGCGATGCATTTTGCGCTTCTGCAGCGTTTACAAACACACCTTTGGTTTTATAACCGTAAAAAACTCCTGCGGGTTGACCTTCAGCCATTAGCACTTCACCATCGAATACTTTTGTTGTATATTTTCCGTCGGACAAATTCAGTTTTGTAATTTGATTCTTATAATGTCCTACGCTTGCTCCTACTTCCCATTTCAAAGTTTTAAAATTTAAAAGCATTGCATTGACAGACACTTCAAAACCTTTATTCCGTAGCGATCCATCATTCGTCCAGTACTTTTCAAGACCTGAAATGAGTGGTAAATCCTTGATAACAAGCAAATCATTAGTTGTACTTGAAAACAAATCAAGACTTACATTTAATCTATCCGAGAACAAACCAAGGTCAATTCCAAGATTTGCCCGATAGGTTGTTTCCCATTTGATTTTATCATTTTCGAGATTAGAGATAACCAAACCATTGGCGCGATCGTAAAAGCGTACCGATTTAAAGTAAGCCATCGATTCATAATCTTGAATACCATCGTTTCCGGTGATTCCAAATCCTGCTTTTAATTTTAAAATACTTATAAAGTCAAGGTTTTTTAAAAATTCTTCCGAAGAAACTAACCAACTTCCATTAATTGCGGGAAATAAACCGAAACTTTCACCAAACATATTAATACCACCTTTGGTCTTATTGCCAAACCGAGAAGAAGCATCCAAGGACATTACACCGTTTACAAAGAAACGTTTATCATATTCATAATCTGCATTCAAATAGTTTGATAATGAACGTGTTTCAGCACTTACACCTGCAACCGACTTATAAGAGTAACCACCGGTAATGGTAGTATTGCTGTTAAATCCAGAATTATGTTCTTCCACATAATCCGACTCGTAAACATTGTTAATAAAGCGCATTCCGTACATGGCTTTGAACTTACTCAGCACATCAATTTTTTTCTCCCATGTGAGACGGACATCTGAAAATAATGCACTATTGCGTATCACCTGGTTTGAAATTTGGTTATATGAATAACCTTTGTCCTCGAGATAACGTGGTGCAGTAAAGTACATTGGCACAAAATGGCGCTCAATATTTTTATGCAAATTATAATCAATTAAACCACTTATTGAAAACCCGTTCTTTAATCTGTAAACGGGAGCTATACCGATATTAAATCTGTAATTTCTCAGCTTGTTTATCGACCACTGAATTAAACCTAACGGCGAGCTAACTTCAAAATCATCGGAATACGCGAAATTTTTGGTTAGTTCACCGGCAGATGTGTGCGAGTAAGGGCTTAGGAAGGGAGCTTTTACAGTTGCTATCCATCGAGGTGAAGTATATTGATTGATGCCATCGTCGAGCAAACTGCGCTCAATGCGTGAAAATCCGATATTAATACCTACATCAAAACGATTTGTCATTTTAATATCTGCATTGATGCGTGCATTAATTCGTTGGAATGATGTAGTTTTTACAGCTTCGTTGCCCGATGTAAGACCAATTGAAAAATAGTATTTTGCTTTATCGTCGCCACCATCAACATTAATTAGATAACTACTGCTTTGAGCTCGCTGGTAAATCTGTTGACTCCAGTCAGTATTATTATGATAGATGTTATAACCCTTTGTGCCCGGAGTTACATTTAAAAAACCATACGATGAAATATCGTTTTGCAAAACACCTTTGGTACCAAGCACATCGGCAGCGTAAATCCTGAAATCTTCACTTTGCAACATTGGTAAACTGCCCGGCACTTCAGTTACACTGTTCATAATATTCAAACTAATTTTAGTTACTTCCGATGAAGAACGACGAGTATTAATAAAAATGACTCCGTTTGCACCCTTGCTACCATAAAGCGATGTGCCATCTTTTAAAACAGTAACATTCTGAATATCATTTACATCAATATTCGACAAGGGATTAAAATAGAATCCTTTGTGAATAGATTCGGTATCGTACATACTGTTCCAGATAACTCCATCCACCACATAAAGCGGCTGTGCTCCGCCATTCAAAGAGTTAATACCTCTGATAAACACCGATGAGCCTACTCCCGGTGTTCCGGAACGTGTTATGGTGCGGGCATTCCCACCAAAAAGTTGCTGAAAAGTTTCATCAATAGATAAACTCGCAACTCCGGCTACATCTGTTTTTGTAACGAGTGAGTTTACGGTTGCTGAATTCTCAACTTTGCCTGTAACACCGTTTACAGTACTGAAATAATTTGAGAACCAATTGGCATATAGTTTAATGGTGATTTTATCTGCACCACGCAATGCAACTTCCCGTTTATTGAAATCAAATGCAGTAACCACTAACACATCCGTTCCTGAAACTCCCTTAATTTCAAATTTCCCGTTCTCGTCGGTAACAGCCGATGTATTTCTTAAAGGTACTGAAATTTGGGCTGCTGTAATTGGCCTTAGAGTAACTGCATCAATTACTACACCCGAAATAGTTTTTAATGAACTTTGGGCATTGAGCTGCAAAATATTCAAAGTGAAAATTGCAAGTGAAACTATGAATATGCTGATTTCTGATTTATGGCTCATTTTATTCGGCATTGTATTTTGATTTTTTCTTTTCATTTCCTATCCTGCTGATTGACATCCTGTTAAATTTATTCTTCTACCGGTTTAAGTATTATACAGTCGAGACGTAATATGCGCGAGAAGTTCAGTATTTCTGCCGTACGCGAAGCATTGTTCACACGTAAAAACACAGAAGGATTATAAGGAGTAATCCCATCGTTGTAAATGTCAGCATATTCAAAGCTAAAGTTTTTGACTACCAGCATTGTATCAACCTTATTAGGATTCGTAGTAAACATATTAGCCATAGTAATTTTTTGAGACTCGGCAGCATTTGTCAACACTACATCGTTAGTTGCATTTACAGGCTGGTCGTTAACCAAAGTTCCGGATGAATTCATAAACGAAAGGAAATAGCGTAATTTGTTTGGTTTCAAATCGGTAGGGTTTGTAATGATAGCCGGCACAGTAACACAATAAATATTGTATTTACCGGAAAAAGTATTCGAAATACCGAATTTCACAAACATATTATTGATACTTGCCAAATCGCTGGTAGTAGCAGGATTACAGTAGAGATAATAGCCTCTTGAAATATCGAAACCGGTACCAATGCTCGACATATTGCTCAAGGTGAAATTAGCCATGGTACGATAATTTGTATTTTCGGCTTCAACTTTTAATGTTTTGAGCCATGTTTCGGTATTTTTTCTTTTCAAAGCCGATGTTACATAAGCATAACCATTGCTGAGCTTTACAAGTGTAGCCCCCTCGAACAATCTGCCAGGTGCCGCAAATCGGGTTCGGTTGGTTGAGATTAAAGTGTCTTTACTGATTGGGATTTCAAGTCTCCCCCTGAAAAACAAATCGAGTACTATTGTAAGTTTTGCATTACGTATTTGTGTAGCTTCACCTCCAAATTTAAGAAGGGTTTTAAAATAAGGTTTTGCTTTGTCGAAAGCCTCTTTCCAAGCCTGATTGTTAGGTAAAATGGCAGTATAAATACTATCTTCGCTTTTAAGGTCAGCAAGGTTATCGAGTACGATGTTCGTTTCTTTAAATATTGAATCAACAAATATGCCATCGACAAAACTTTTTTCTTCATCAAAAGTTTTGGTATTAAGACTTAAAAGAAAATTACGTAAAGAATCGAGCCCTTGTTCTTCGTTGATAAATTCCCAGAAATTACGGCGATAAGGTACATAATCGGCAAGGACATGAATTACGCCATTTGCAACTGCAATATCAGGCTCAACGACTTCTTTATCACCAAAAACAAAATTGTTCTGATTTTTTTTAAAATCAAGTATTTTATTGTTCATCATTATAAAATTGCGTGAATTCCGAATCACATCTGCTGTGGGATGTGCAAACCTTGTGATATGATTTGTTACAATTTTTTGTACATTCGGAATATTATTAAGGTCGATACCTAATAACGATTGGTTTACAGGTGCCCAAACGGTAAAAGTTTGCGATTTACTTAAAATACTGTCGTAGCCGGTTAATTTCAGCATTTGTGCAAAAACGGACAGTTCCGACCTTGATTTAATATATTCATAAATATTCAAATCGCTTTTTGTCGAAGGAGCTGCATAGTAATGTTCATCCCACTCCTGTTTACATGAAGTAAATAAAACAGTTGTACTGAAAAAGGCAAATAAAACCCACGAACTACATATTTTCATCAACAAGCTGCGATGACTGATTTTGTTTGCACCTGTACAACAATCTTTTAATGCTTGTTTCATATTATGTGAAATTAATTTTCTATTATCTGTTAAAAAAAATGGTCAGAAACAACTATTAATAAACATCTTCTGTTTCGAGTGCACTGGTAGGAACAAATTCCATGTAATCGAACATAAATTCACCGCCACTTAAACCCTTAACGTAAAACTCATGATGACCAGCTTTTGGGAAATTGAATTGTCCCAAAATTCTGCGTAAAATAGCATTACTATATCGTGCATTTTCTCCGCTTGTCCAACCCGGAGTAATAACTTTATAACAAGCCGGACCTTTCATATATCCTCGATTTCGCATCATTTTATCGTTTTCAAAACCGTTAGGATCATCAGGTATCGAACCTGGAAGTTGCCATCCGTTTTCCGTAGCAAGCGTGTTTAAGTTGAGTGGAACCCCACAAGGAATGCCATCGAAGTATAATTGTGCGACTCCACGTTTGCCATTCGTTAAATAGCCAAAACGAACTTCATAAGTACCTGCAGGAATCGGAGGAGTGATAATTGTGAAATCGTACAACTTACCTGATGTAGCGTTAAGGAATATTTCATCTCCTTCATAATTCTGAAATTTATGATAACCTGCCAAATAACCAACTACAGTTTGTTCGGATGAAGTAATGCGCGAGATATAACCACGAGGCAACTGAAAGTGCAAACTCGGTTCGTTGTACAAATCTGAAACGGTGTTTTGTTTCAAACGGCTACCACGCATATTGTTGTTAGTAAGTTCAGAGAAGAAACTCGATGAGTCGAATCGCAAACGCTTTGTTGAAAGTTCATTATCAACATCCTGACTATATGCAAGAATACCATTTATTTCGTGAAAAACGCCGTTTGTAGCATCGTAATCGTAACTGCCATTTACAATCTGAATAACCTGTCCGGTTTCACGAATATAATTAATGAGATTGGTTCGGTTTGTAGCTCTCTCTTTTTTAATTTCAATCAATGTATTAGGGCACATAGTTTCGATATACTCGTACATATCTCGTGTTTTGAGCATGTGATTGGTATCGTAAGCATCAATAAACTTATCGTAATTTAGCTGTTTTTCAATCAAATGATACGCAATAAACCTGTTCAGTGAATTTCGACGATTTTTCACATCAGTAATTCCCGCATCTTCGGGATATACTGCATCATATATCTCCGCAGCTTTTGCTTTTAGGGTTGCTATGTTTGTAATACCGTTGGCATTATAGGTTGCATTACTTTCCAATAAAACCGTATATCCATACTTTCGCGATTGGGGCACTTCCTGATAATACCACTGTCCCATATCCTTTGTAACAGTTACCAACGACTCGTATTGAGAAGGATCATAGGTTTTATCTCTATCTTTTAACAGAGAATCTGCTAGTCCGGTCAATACCAATGCTTCGTAAAAAAGCGAAAAACGTTTGTCTTTGGCAATAGCTTCAACAATACCTGCACGTGTAGGGTCTAATACACGGTCGATAATGTGAACATATCCGTTATGTACTCTTACATCTTTGTTGATTATGAGTCCACCTCTTTTTAGAGGGGTGCGATTTACGTAAGTTGTGCCTGAATCGGTAAAAAATATTGAAATATATCGTTCACTCATGGATAAATCGGGAAGTCGTCCGTTTACAAAATTCACATATGAAAGTGCAGAACCATTTATAATATGGTCATAAGCTATAATTTTAAGTGAATCGAGAGTAAAATCTTTCAATGATTTTTTGCCTTTTTCCT
>CAZDSY010000053.1:0-19812 GCA_964508285.1 uncultured Paludibacter sp. | reverse complement strand
TAAGTACTTCTTTCCTTTACCTTTCATTACTCCGTTTACAAAATTACCATAATAAGATGTATCATCCGGATAATAAAAAATGCAGAAGCCGTTGAAACCATTCTGATAATTTCCAAAAACAGTATTTACGTTGTTCACCAGCGCCATTCCCCATGGCTTACGGTCTTTGTGGTTACAAATCTGGTATTTACCATTATCATACACCATCCCAAATCCGTTATCGGTTATTCCCATAGTAAAATTGGGAGTGGTTTTGGTGTCCACATTTATCCAGTTGCTTTCGTAAATCAAGCCTTCTTTTTTCACTTTTTCATTTTTATCGTACATGGTTCCATAACCATTCATTTTCCCGTTAAGCCAGTAACCATCATACGAATCACCTGAAGCAGCCCAAGTGTATTTTCCTACTCCATTCAATCTTCCGCCAATAAAATCGCCGGTATAAACATCATCTGTTTCAAAAAGGAATGAACCATAACCATTCTGACAGTCGCCCCAAAGACATTTGGCTGTAGATGCTTTTTGGAGATAAATTTCGATCATAATTCCGAATGAATTTTTAATAGAAACGAAAACTCTGGATTTCAAGTTTTTAAATAAATACGACTCTTTGTTTTTTCAAATTTACTGATTACCCAGTTTGGCGTTGTTAAACATGCTCTTAAAGCATTATAATAATTTTGGAAAACTTCATCATCGAATGATAAAAATTCTGTAAACGTCCAGCCTTTATCTTTTTCTGAATTTATGTTAGCATTTTTGTTTATAAAAACACGAGAAGAATACGATTCTGTTTTCGTGTCAGAATTTCGAACACCTTTAAAGTTGGTAAATGTTCCGTTTTCAGCTTCTGAAATAATTTTTTGTACCTTTTGGCAGAAGTCATAAGGAACCTGGGCAATTGCACCTACCCATAAAAAATTAATTACGATTAGAAAATACTTTGATTGTTTCATGGATTTATCTCTTTTTTCGAGAAAATGTTTTTTGATAATTCAATGTAATCTTTGGATTATTCCAAGTTTTTCGTTTGTAAAGTCTATATCGGTACGGTTTCCAGTATATTTTGAATTTGTATTGTTTATGCTTGTTTTTATTCGATATTTACCTTTTTTTAAAATAATTTTTACATACCCTTCTTTTTCAGTGTCCTCAGGAAAAACTGTTGTTACGGGTTTTGTTGTTCCACCGGTAATGCCTTTTGAAATTGGTGTCATTTTGTAATATGAACTGATATCGGAAATTTCTACAAACATCGGATTCTCTTTTGAAATATTATATTTTTTCGCTGTCTCATCATCAATCCAGATAACAAGTGCTCTTCGGTTGTCATTGAATTCTTCATTAAATTTTACCGGAGTAAGATTAGTATTGATTGAAATATACTCTCCTGAAGATTTTATACGCGCATAGCCATCTTCGAAGGGGCGAATAATTTCATCGATATATAAATAGGAGTTTCGTGTAAAACTATTAAAATAATGATAATATTTACCTGATTTTACCAAATAATTTCCTTTTAAATAGTCATAATTATCAATTAGCTCATCAAAAAAAGGTCCTTCAATATTGAATGTTTTTGTAGAAAAAAATCTTTTTACATTATTTTGTTCAACAATATATAATGGAGCATATGAATAGGGTGTTTTAATATTTCTTATTCTTTCATATAAACATCCTGTAGTATCGTTTTTGTCAAGGTTAACAAGTCCGAACTTATCTGCTTTTTTTACTACTGCTATTCTGACACCTTTTTCCCACGAACTAATGGTATAAATGCTATCATATTCTGGTAGTTGTATTATTTTTCCTCTATCAAAAATACTCCATTTTTTGTCACTTGATACAAAAAAAGTAGAATCTGTTTTTGTTTGAATTATTTCGTAAACCGGTTTTAATAATTCTCCTTTATTTGCAGTGTAGATGCCTTTTTTTTTGCCGTTCATAGTAAAGATCATAAATACATCATCTTTATGGCTAAAAGTATCAAAACTGTTTATGATTAATATACTGTCGTATTTTACTGGAACTACGGTTTTTCCCTCGATGGTCATGATGCCAGACAGATTGTTCTTTTTAACTTTTACAAATTTCTTTTTTTCTTTGCCGGTTACGATATTGCTTTCATCGAAATTTGTAAAATTTCGAATTGATAAAGTTGAATCTACAATATCAAACGATTTTCCTTTCCACGCAAGAAAGGTTTTCTTATCCATACAAGTAACTGTATCATATTCTGCCTCTAATAATTTTAATAATTTAGTGTTGTATAATCCTGCTTTATTGCTTTTTTTCAATATCAGTATGTCTCTGTTTTCAATGCAATTTGCTGAACTTTGATGCCTTATAAGATCATATTGAGTTGGTAGAAGTTCTGACAAATCATCGTTTTTTATTAATCCGTATTTATTGCCCTTTCTTACAGGGAAATGGGTAAAATAGTTTGGCAGTATTGAATATTTATCAGGTAATTTGATTTCATCATAAGCTTTTATTAATTCCCATTTATCTGAATATATGCGGGTATCTTTCGTATTTTCAACTTCAGCTATACATTTTTTCCCTATTATTTTTATATCACGAATTTTCTCATTTATGTTCAATTGCTGTATTTCATCATTGTACACACAAATTTTCTTTTTTGCAAGGTTGTGAACAGCAAAAAATCCATCTTCAAAACTTCCTGTGCGTATTTCAAGTGTTTTGGCAATTTTCTTACCGTTCTCGTTTAAAATAAAACAATCCCAGTTATTGCTATTTTTCTTATTGATTACAAAAAAATAGTTTTTTTTATTTTGCCTGATGATATCGTATGAAGGTTTAATTATTATTTTTCCGTTCGTATTCCTTACTCCGAGTTTTCCGGTTTTGTCAGCGAAAATGTTTAATTTCTGCGATGCAGAATTGGTTATTGAAAAGAAAAACAATAAAATGAATGTGATTAGCCGCATAAAGCAAGTTTATATAAGAGTTATTAATTAAAAAAGTAATTGCTTTCGATATATTTTGCTCTGTAAATAAAGATTCAGGAAAAGTGCTGTATAAATAATGTTTGAATAGTTGTATAGATGAAATTTGTTCTTACATTTTCGATTTTAGTTTATTTCTAAGGTAAATTGAGTAATATTTGAAGTGAAATCAATTTCTTTTTCAACTACTTTGTCGGGTTTGTTGTAGTAAATTGATTTAACTCTTGCATCAATTTTATATTTTCCTTTTTTGAGAATAACTTTAACAAATCCATCCTTCTCTGTATCTTCAGGATAAATACCTTTTACCGAATAAAAAGTTCCGCCGGTAATTTCAAGTTTTTTTGGAGTCATTTTATAGGCTGAATTACTTATCTCTGAAATGGTAATTTTCATCGGATTATTTTTTAAAATTGAATTATCAGAGCACGTTTTGTTGCTAATCCATATTACCAATGCGTTTCGCTCACCGTTATATTCAGTATTTGCGCTAACAGGAGCAAAATTTTTATCGATTGTTACATATTTGTCTAAAAATTTGATACGGGCAAATCCATCTTCAAAAGGTCGTACAACTTCTTGAATAAGCACTAACAGCGCTTTGGTTTTCAAATTAAAATACATGTACTGATCGCCACTTTTCAGTAATAAAATATCCTGATAACGATCGTTGTTTTTTACAACATAATCAAAATCAATTCCTTCTGTTTTAAACCCATCGGTAAAAAATAATTTTTTACGTGAATTATTCTCTACCGTATATATTGCTCCTTTTTCGTACGATGCGTATTCAACTGTTACTTTATCGTAAATCAATCCCGTACTGTCTTTTGTGTCGATATTAAGAAGCCCGTACTTATCACCATTTTTAACTATTAGTATTCTTTTTCCGAATGTCCACGAAACTCCACCTTTACTGATACTGTCATATTCATTCGGAACAATAAATTTTCCTGCATCGTAAACACCCCATTTCCGGTCTTTTTTTACAAAGCAGGTTGTGTCTGCGTACACATCTATTTTGTCATAAGTAACATCCAGGGTTTCTCCATTCTTAAAGCTGTACAATCCCATTTTGCCGGTTTTTGAATGGATAAGAAAAAGATCATCATAGTTTTTGTTAAAAGGCAAATAATTCGGAAACGAAATGCTATCGTATCTGACAGGCACTACAGAGGAATTTTCCATTGTTAAAATGCCTGTAAGATTATTTTTTCTGACTTTAATAAAAGTCTTACTCATATTTGTTTTTACTATTTGTGCAAAGTCGTAATCAGTAAATGATGTTATTACTTTTTCTTTATCAATAATATCAAATGATTTTCCTTTCCAGGCAAAGTAAGTTGAATTGTCATTTTTTGTAATGGTGTCATAAACTGCTTCAATTCTTGTAAATTTTTCAAGATTGAAAAAACCAATTTTGCCATAACTTTTTAAAACAAGAATTTTGTCGTCCTGAAAACAATAGTTTTTCGATGGTTTTATGTTGTCATAAATTGCAGGAACTAAATCAGATAAATCGTCAGTACTTACCAGTCCATATTTATTGCCTTGTTTTACCGTGAAATAATCATAACCGTTTTTGGCTTTATAGTTATAATCAGGTACATTTAAACCATCATACGCCTTTAATAATTCCCATTTTTTAGAAAATATTTGGGCAGAGTAGGTTTTATCTTCGTAAACAATACAATAGTTTCCAATAATTTTAACCGAATAAAGTTTTTCAGGTCCGTTCACACGTTGGATGTCTTCGTTAAATACTGACAGATTATCTTTACCTTTTTCGTAAACCGCAAAAAATCCGTTTTCGAAACTACCGCTCAGTATATCAAGCGTTTTTACAATTACTTTTCCTTTGTTGTTAAGTATTGCACAGTCCTTTTCATATTCTTTCTTTTTAATTACTACGAAAAAGAAATTTTTACTGTTTTGTCTTATCTGATCGTACTTTGGCTTGATAATTACTTTGTTTTTCTCGTTTGTTACACCGTATTTCCCATGTTTATCTTTAAAAATTGTGTAGTTTTGAGCATTTGCCAATAATGCTGATGTTAAAAGCAGAAAAATGGTGAATGTTTTCATGGTGAAAAAATATTTAAAGTAGTTGTGATTTAATATATTACCATCAGATATGATTTGAGGAACAAATATAAGGAATATTCTTACCGATTACAAAAATAAACTATCGTAAACAATTTTTCATCCATACAAGTATTGATTTTTGAAATACATTAGAAAATGTTGCAATACAGCATATAAATAAAAAATCCGGCTGAATTTCCATTTCAGAAATTCAACCGGATTGTGTTTGAAACTTTACCAAAGGTTTTAAACTCTGGTAAAGTTATAATTATTGGCACATTCCGCTGACTGAATCTATGTTATACAACGATTGGCACTTTGGCATATGGTAACGAAGTGGACATTCCGCAAAGCGGAATTGGCACATTTGTAAATTATTTCTCCTAAGCTCTGAAAAAACAATGATACTGCCTGACCGCAAAGTTGCATTTACTAATTGAATTTACAAATTAAACAGTGAAAGGATTTTTATTTTTTACCAATCACAACTGCACTATCGAATAATGGAGTACAAAAATGACTAAATCCTTCCTGAATAATTTCGGAGTGTATTCTGCAAAAAGAACTTTGTTAGAATCTTTATCAGTTCTATTTTGCTAAAATCATTCGTTTTGTTTCTGAATTAACTCCAACATTAAGTTTATACAGATACATTCCAGAAGTAAGATAATCCAGATTGCAGGAAACATTGTAAACTCCCTCGGACTTTTGTTCATCGACCAATGTTGTGATTTCTTTACCAAAAACATCGTAAATTTTAAGTGTAACATGATTGCTTTTAGTCAAATGAAAACGAATTGAAGTATTCGCGTTAAAAGGGTTGGGGTAGTTTTGGTTCAACTCAAATTGAGCCGGTGCATTATAAAAATGTTTATCTACCGAATTTGGCGAAACTGACATTTTATATACTGTCGCAATATTGTTTTTGTAATCGTAGATAAACATATTTTGATTCGTAAACGCAACCGAAGTACTACTTGTTGCGGCATTCAGATTCTCTAATCCGGTTGTAGAAACCGATGACCAACTGACACCGTTATCGATTGACGAAAAAATAGATGTTTTTGAGTCTAAGAATCCAATTGTTGAAACATAGAGCGTATTTCCATATTTTACAAATGCTTTTGAAATCTGGAATGATAACGCGTCAGGCAATCCGGCACTGACACTTTCCCATGAATTTGTTGTGGCGTTAAATTTGTGCACACCAGTTCCGGAAGTTATACCATAAACCGATCCATTGAAGTTTATCACATAAGTAACTTGCAAAGCGGGATTTGTTGGATTATTTATTGCCCAGTTTTGCCCTCCATCTGTAGAAACCACAGCACCTGTCCCATTTATTGTCGATACCATTGTATTGCCTGCTGTGGCAAAACATGTCATATTTCCGCCAGCGGTTGTATTAATTATAGTTTCAGTCCAGGTTTTACCGTTATCGGTGGAAGTGTAAAATGACTTTCTGTTCGAAACAGCATAAAGTTTATCACCATCAGATGTCATCCAGATGATTGCGCCATTTCCGGTTACCGTGGGAATACTTGACCTTTGCATCCAGTTTTCGCCTCCATCCGACGAAACATAAATACTTTTGCCTGAAGTAGCCGTAAGAGCAAATATCTCGTTATTATAATTGTGCATATAATATACATCGTATGGAAACTTATTGGCAATATCAGTCCAGTTAGCTCCTTCATCTGTAGATTTATACATATGAAATCCACCAAAGACTCCATACAAAAATAAAGTAGTATTGTAAGAATGCATTCTGCCGCTAAGTCCCACATTTTGAGTACTTACTTTTGTCCATTGAGCATAAACAGAAATACTTACAAGGATAAAAAATATTGAAGTAAACTTTCTCATAATAATTATTTTTGAGTTTGTATTGATTTTATTTTTGTTATAATTTCGTTGCAGTTGTTATTTACCAGATTTTGGACTTAAGAAAATCATCTTTTTTTTCGGCTTTTGAGCTTTTATATTATAATTACTATTTAAAAAGAAAAGATTAACTGACCGGTTTGTTTATTAGTAATCTGTTATTTGTGTTGATTACATATTTATTTATATTGCAATTATCAACAAAAAAGCATGAAAATTGTTTTCAATCTTTCCGCTTTCATTTAATAAAAATAAAAATCAACGTGAGTTCGATATTTTATTTTTGCTACTTAAGCTCCCTCGAAAAAATAAAATTTGAAGCAATTTCTCATTTCAACAAAGATGAATTTTAAAATATTGAAAATCGTATAAAAAAATCCGGCTGAATCTCTTTCAGAAATTCAGCCGGATTGTTGCTGTAACTTTTCCAAAGTTCAAAAACTTTGGAAAAGTAGTAGTTATATTAATTCTCCTTCAGTTTCGCAAAGTACATTGCAAAAGAGCGATACAAAAAGTGTGTCCATTTACCGAATGGAACAATAATCAACGCCCATTGTACAAGTACTGTAAAATGGAAAATGTACATCCATTTGTTTGTTTCAAGTATGTCGAGGTCGATAAACAGTCGCACGAGAAACGCGCTCAGACCCATAAAAAACAGCCACACCACGAAGAAAATATCCGAAGGTTGCGAGTGTTTGTTTACTTCTTTCTGTTTTTTCATACGGCCTGATACAAAATCTACTGTTACCACAAAAACAATGGCGCTCATTACGTAACCGAGTATGATTACAAACAGGCTTGAAGTTCCAAACCAATTGAGTGCAACCGTTGTGAAAAGTAGAGAAAGATATCCGATTACGAGTATAAAATGCTCGAACCAGCGGAATTGATTATCATCACAGCCTAATGAGCGTTTTTGCGTGAACATGTGAACGAACAATTCACCAATGCTTTTCACATATTTGTTGAACGGAACATTAACTTTTGGTTTCAGTATGGTAAAATACCACATACGCGCTATATTGGGCAGCAAAATTACCAACCCGATAGTGCCAATAGCAATACCTTCAAAAAGATGTCCCACATGCAGCATTTTTTCAAGTTCCCAGCCAACAGAGTTTGCAAAAAACAGTACACCTAAAAATGTAACAATAAAAGCAGCGAGGCTGATTGGTAACGATTTGTAGAGCAAGCCCGAAAGTCCTGTCCAATCGTATTTTGATGTAAGATATCTGCGGAGTGCCATCATTAATTCACCCGGATTTGCTTCCTGCGGGCAATGCGTGGAGCAATCGCCGCAATAATAACACTCCCATGGTTTAAGTGAAGCTTTTATGTCGTCCTCAAGTCCAAGTGCACTGAGTCGAACCATCTCGCGCGGAAATGAATTTTCTTCAGTGGACAGAGAACAAACTGCGGTGCAGTTTCCGCAATTGTAGCAGGCATGGAAATTTACCGTGCCAAACTTTTTCATTTCGTTTCCGAATTCTGGATTTATTTTTGCCATTACTTATTCAGTTTATAAGTGAAATACTCATCCATATCGTCGATAGCGCCTGTTTTAACAAATCCGTATTTAACCAGCGACATGAGATAAAACATAACTTCGTGTGCAGGCATATTTACCTTTTCGGCAATCTGCACTACTGTGAGTTCTTCATCTTTCAGAGCCTCAAGCAGAACTTTTTTAATTCTGTTGAATTCTTTCAGATTTTCTTTTGCCTGCTCCGGAATTCCTCCGAGTTGTTCGCGCAGGTATTTTGCAGTTTTTCCTTTTTCTACTTCCATGTTTTCAATTGTAAATTATTCCCGAAGTGTCGGGATGAATAAATACTACATCAAGCTAATGCATCAATCATGCTCATGATTTCAGCGCTCGAACAGGCTATCAGATCAATTGCATCGGGTTCGCAAACCGGAGTACACATACCACAACCTTTACAAACTGTATTGTTGATTTCGGCAATGGTTTTTCCGTCTTTTTCCACTTTCAGAATTGCATCGAACGGGCAAGCTTCTTCACAGGCACCGCACCAACTGCATTTCGAAGGATCGATAACTGCAATAAGCGGCTCCGATTCGAGTTCACCTTTGCTCACAATTGAATACGATTTGGTGGCAGCCGATAATGCTGAATTTACTGATTCAGCAATGTTTTTCGGTCCCTGACATGCTCCGGCAATGGTTATTCCATCAATTACGGTTTCAACCGGACGAAGTTTCATGTGCACTTCGTTATAGAATTTATCACGACCTTTTGGTAGTTTGAAAAGTGAACCAACACTGTTGTCGGCACGGGGAACCATTCCTGTTACGAGTACAACCAGGTCTGCATCAACTTCTATTTCACGATTGTTGGTTAAAATATCGTTTACCTTTACAATCGTTCTATTTCCTTCAACATTTACTACCGGAAGTCCGTCTTCATAGGACTGGAAATATATATCGCCCTGACGCAGTGAATCTGCGTAAAGAATTTCCTGTTTACCATAAGTACGGAGTCCACGATTGAAATGATAGTTTTGAATTTTTGGGAATTTATCCTTTGCAGTTACTGCCGCATGAATGGTTGAAGTACAGCAATTGCGTGAACAATAGGTGTTTTCACCATCGGTTTGACGGCTACCCACACAATAAATATAAGCAACGTTTTTAATTTCTTTTCCTTTATAGGTTAGTTTTCCTTGCTGCGTATCGATAAGTCGCTTAAATTGCGGTAAAGTGATTACATTATCTGAAGTAGCATAACCAAATTCGCCATAAGCCGGAGTGTATGAATCGAATCCGGTAGCCATAAGCACCGATCCTACGGTCATTTCCACTATTTCTTCCTTTTCCGAAAAATCCACAGCCGGACATACTTTTTCGCATTCGCCGCATCGTGTGCAGTTTTTCAAATCGATTACCGGAGTTTGTGGATATTCGCTCGGGTAGTTTTTGTAAATTGCCTTTCGGTTTGTCAATCGGAAGTTGAATTCATCAGGAACTTCAACCGGGCAAACTTCTATGGCTCTTTTTAAATCTTCAGGATGATAATTGCTTTTGATATAACGTGGTGTTCGTTTTACTTTGAGCGTTATATTTCCTACACTGCCCTTGTTCGAAATAAGTTCCGAATTGGTCATTATAGTGATATTATCCCGTTTAACTAATTCGTTGTAGAGGCGGGTAACCATTTGCTTTCCGGTTTCAGTGGTAGTTGAAAGTGAATCCCATTGTGCCACCCGTCCTCCAACAAATGCTTCTTTTTCTATCAACAGTACCTCTGTGTCTTTATCAGATAGCGAGAGCGCTGCTTTCATTCCTGCCACACCTGCACCTATTACCGCAACGGCTTTTACTGCTTTAACTTTGTTTGTTTCAAGCGCATCGGCATATCTCGATTTTGCTATTGCAGCTTTTACGAGATGAATGGCTTTTTCTGTAGCACCCATCTTATTGTCGGAATGCGCCCACGAAGCCTGTTCGCGTATGTTGGCATGCACGTAAGTATATTTGTTCAGATTGGCTCGTTCCGATACATTGCGGAATGTGGTAAGATGAAGTTTTGGCGAGCAGGAAGCTACAACCACACCATCAAGTCCGTTGGCTTTAATGTCGTCCACCATATCGCGCTGGTTGGCATCTGAACAAGCAAACATGGTAGTTTTCGACAGAAATACAATTTCATCGCCTTCCACTGCCTGACGCACTTTTTCCACATCAACATAATCGGAAATATTACCACCGCAGTGGCAAATATATACGCCTATTTTTTTTGGTTTCTTTTCCATAAAATATTTTTTATTTACCAGTTTACAATTTACCATCTTCTCATTTACTATTTTCACAAATTGTGTTTAGCTTTAATGACAGTGTTACCCTGACAAATAGTAAATGGTTCCCGAAGTGTCGGGATGAATAAATAGTAACTGTCTAAATGTTTTTCTGAATAAGGTAACTAATTGCTTCGGATGACGCAGCGCCTGCCGAAAGTATTGAATCTGGTATGTCCATTGGACCGGTAACTGTACCTGCAACGAAAACACCTTCCATGCTTGTTTTTGCCGGACTTGCTAATAAATCTATTTGCTTCACGAATTTAAATTCGTCAAGTTTGGGACTTTCATTACCGAAAATTCCTGTAACTTCTTCGTTAGGTAAAACTCCATTGGCTAAAACAACCATATCGTGTTCTGTTTCCTTCAGTCTTCCTTCATTAATATCTTCATAACGGAGAATCAGATTTCCGTTTTCTTTAGATTTAATGCGGCCTATTTTGCCTTTCACAAAATTTACGCCCATGCCTTTGGCTTGCTGATAAAACTCTTCGAAACCTTTACCAAACGATCGGATATTGATATAATAAATAGTAACATCGGCCATTGGCAGGGCTCCCATAAGTAATTGAGCTTGTTTAATTGAGTACATGCAGCAAATTTGGGAGCAAATAGGATTTCCTATCGATGCATCGCGTGAACCTACGCATAAAACGTATGCAATTTTATCTGGCATCTTCCCATCGCTGGGGCGTAAAATAGTGTTGAAAGGACGGGTAGGAGCGAGCTGACGTTCCATTTGAAGGGCGGTAATCACATTTTTATATTCACCAAATCCGTAGCGTGGCATTTTCTTAGGGTCGAACATATTAAAGCCGGTAGCAAGTACAACAGTGCGTACATGCAAAGTCATTTCTTCGGGTTGCATTGTAAAATCGATGCAGTTTGTGGGACAAACTTTTTCGCAAGCTCCGCAAAGTGTACAATTTTCAATATCGATAGCAGCAGCTTTCGGACTGCAAATACTGAAAGGTATAAATGCTGCCTTACGTCCTACAAGACCGTATTGGTATTCGTCGGAAACACTTACCGGACAGGCATGTTCGCATAACTGGCACGAAGTGCAATCTTCGATATGTACATAACGTGGTTTCTTAGTTACTTTCGCTACAAATTCCACATCGCTAATCTTCTGTAGATTGCTCACTTCACTGCCTGTGAAAATTGTAATGTTCGGGTGTCGCGATATTTCAGAAACTTTCGGAGTTGTGATACATGCCGAACAGTCAAGCGTTGGAAAAACCTTACTCAACATAATCATTTTTCCGCCCACCGATAAATCTTTTTCCACTACGAGTACTTTATATCCCGTATTTGCCAGATTCAAAGCTGCTTCGCCTCCGGCAATTCCGGCGCCTATTACAAGTGCATCGTAAGTTATGTTTTTAATAGGATTACTACCCCCAACCCCTGAAGGGGAGCTGACCTCTAACACCTGCGATGGTGCTGAGTTTGATTTTTCTTGAATATTTTGTTTTGTAGTCATATAGCATATTTTAATAATCAATACTAATATTTACTGTTCCCTTTAGGGGTTAGGGGTATTTCTTGTTTTCAATAAGTATTCGTTAAATCCACGCATTTGTTTTACAAAACTTTCGCTGCACACAGAGCAAATAGCTGCCATTCGTAAACGTGCGGGATCAATTTCTTTTGATTTCATAAGGTCGTGCGTTTTCCGTACAAGATTGCCGGTTTTTTCTGTGCACGATTCACCGAAAACACAGTCAGTTCCATCAGCTGCAATAAATACACCATCGAATCCTTTTTCGTAGGCGTAAAGTATCCACGAAGGTTTAATGCCACTTGAGCAGGGAACTGAAATAGTGTAAACTGTAGGCGGATAATGTAATTTGAGCAGCCCTGCCATATCAATGGCGGGATCTGAAATTTTTTCGGTGGAAAATACGAGAATTTTCGCGGTTTTTTTATTTATGTCTCCCATGTTTTCTGATTTAAAAAAAAAGAAAAAAATCCGGTTCCTGTAAACAATTTTTGTTTGTTCAGGAACCGGTTAAATCGTTTCCTGAAGGAATTATTGTTTTTTCAGGTACACTTTAAAGTAACCGTTTTCTTCGATGTGTCCAAGAAATTCGTGTCCTTGTTTTGAGCACCATTTTGGTACATCCTGTTTCGTTCCTTCGTCCGACGAAAGAATTTCCATTACTTCACCACTTTTAATTGTTCCGATGGCTTTTTTTGCTTCCAAAAGTGGTCCCGGACATGCTGTTCCGCGTGCATCTACTGATTTTGCTACTGTTACTGATTTTAATTCTTCTGATGTCATAATAGTAAGTTTTAATATCTGCCCCCAGCCCCCTAAAGGGGGAGCAAAAGAGCAAGAATAGGATTATTTGAAAATTTATTTGTATTTTTAATTGTTTTTCTAATATCTTCAGTTTCCCTCTAACAATTACCCCTTTAGGCTTCGGCGTGAGCTCAGTCGAACGGGTGTTAGGGGGCAGTTTTATATAAAAAGCTGTATCGCACTTTCACCAGCATCGGCCACAAATGTTGTAGCGCCTGCATAACTCAAATGCGGATAATCTATAAATTCTTCTTTTTTGAAGCCCATAAGCCCCATAGACATTTCGCAAATTATGATTTCGATGCCCAAATCACCGGCTTCTTTAAACATTTGCTCCAGCGACATTACATTTTGTTTTTTCATAAGGTACGAAATCATTTTTGGACCCATACCTGCCATGTTCATGTTGGAGAGTTTCAGTTTTTTACCTCCTTTGGGAAGCATCATACCAAACATTTTCGAAATAAAATCTTTACCATTTCCTGTTTTTTTCGGATCGCGTAGTGCTGAAAGCGACCAAAATGAAAAGAAAAGTTTTACTTGTGTATCCATTGCAGCTGCAGCTACTGATATTATCATTGCAGCCAGAATTTTATCAAGATCGCCTGAAACAACGGCTATTGAGAGCTGGTCCTTCCGTGAATTTTCAAGTTTGCCAACCTTTTTGGTAAGCATTTCTACCTGCTTCTGAAGCAGTTCAAGTGTTATTTCATTTGTGTTTTCCATATCATTTTATTTTTAATGGATTGTATTAAAGAAATTTTTCTGCAAATATATTGATTTATTGCATTAATATTCCAAAAATATAATGTGTTGTTGGTTTCATAATTTTGTGATTTAAATCACATTGGCTATATTTGTGAACATTAAAAATCCCTGAGAAAATGCAAAACGACTGTAAACACTGTCCGTTCAATTCAAGAGCCACTGCTACACTTAGCGACGAAAACTTTCAGCAATTAACCGACAACCATCTCGAACTCCGTTTCGGAAAAGGCGATTCGATAATTAAACAGGGAATGTTTTCAACAAACGTGGTTTTCCTGCGACACGGTTTAGTTAAAATTCATTTGAATGGACCTTATCACGAACAGATTGTCCGATTGGTAAAAGCACCAAGCTATCTGGGTTTACCCACTACTTTTGGCGATAAGGTTAATCAGTATTCTGTAACTGCAGTTACCGAAGTAGAGGTCTGTTTTATCGATATAAATATTTTCAGGAAAATTCTCAATCAGAACAGGGATTTTTCCAACGAAATAATTTTGGAATTAAGTAAAAATGAACTTGATTCATTCCGTCGGTGTGCTAACCGTACGCAAAAGCAAATAAGAGGTAATATGGCTGATATTCTGCTTGAATTTTCAGGAAAGATTTTTGGGTCGAACACATTTACTTTACCCCTGACACAAACAGAATTAGCAGGAATGATTGATACCAGTCGCGAAAGCGTGAGCAGAGTTCTGACAGAATTCGATAAAGATGGAATAATTAAACTTACCGGAAAAAAAATAGAGATTCTTAATCAGAAATCACTGCTTATGATCAGTCAAAATGGTTAGCTACTTAATTAGAAATGCGTTAAACAATCAGTTTGATTTAACGCATTTCTTTTAAACTTCAATCGGATAACGTTGATTAGTATTTTAGCGCTGTTTTATCGAGTTCTGTGTCGGGGAAAGCAGTAAAGAATTTCGATAGCTTTGCAGCAATATCTTGTACTCCTCCGTTTTTATCTGACTCAATATTTAAAGGTATAACTGGGTCGTGCAACGAAAGACGCAACAAAAACCACCCATTCCCGGAATTTTCATTGCAGGCAACTCTGATTCCCTCGTAATTTTCAGGAACGATAGTCCAACCCGAAACAGTGTTTACAAATTCTTTCAGCTGTTCAATTACATTGTTTCCATACGTTTTAAAATCGGGAACTTTTATTTTCAGGCGGAACTCCCTGCTCTCAGCCGGAATGCGCAGTCCGGCAATTAAAACAGTGAGAGGTATGTTCTCTTTCAAACGCATTTGGGCAGCCTTAATAAGCAGTTTTGTAACAAGATACGCGCCATCGTCCAGAAAATAATTTTCCCTGAGCGCTGCATGTCCGCTTGTTTCAATTGCAAGCCAGCATTCTTCACCTGCTTCATTAAGACGGATCGCTTCATTAATTACATTTTTATACCCTCTTTTAAAACGGTGATGTTTCCCTTTAAGTTTTTGGATGATAAATGTCGCCAATCCATCGGAAGTGATGGAATCGGTTACAATTGTAGAACCTGGATGCTCCTCGAGTACAATAGCGCCAATGAGCGCAATCAGTTCGTTGCGGTTGATACTTTCCCCAAGATGATTAACGGCAGCTGCCCTGTCCACATCAGTGTCGAAAATAATTCCCAAATCGGCTTTGTTGTCGAGTACTGCTTTTTGTATGAAGTGCATGGCGGTTTCATCCTCCGGATTAGGAACGTGGTTTGGAAACATTCCATCGGGTTCCAGAAACTGACTGCCTGTAGAATCTGCTCCCAAAGGTATAAGAACTTTATCAACAAAAAAGCCACCGGCACCGTTGCCTGCATCAACCACTATATGAAATCCTGTGAGCGGTCTTTCGTAATTGGTGGGGTGATTCACTCCTTTGCGAATTTTTTCAACCAGAAATTCGGAATATCTGCCGATAATGTCGTAACCCAAAACCTGACCATTCCCAAACTGAGGTATTTCGGTTTCGGCGGCTTTGGTGAGTATTTCTTTTATATCAGGCTTGTCCAATCCGCCATCCGCAGTGAAAAATTTCAGACCGTTTCGGTTAAAAGGCAGATGACTTGCGGTTAACATAACCGCGCCTTCGTAATCGCTTTCGTCAAATACAGTACTCATATACATTGCCGGAGTGGAGGCAATTCCGCAATTTACTGCTGCTGCACCACACGAAATCACTCCTTTGATAAATGCATCCATAAGTTCTTCGCCGGAAATGCGTGAATCGCGTCCCACACCTATACAAAGTTCATTCGGTTTGAGATTCTTCCTCGCTGCAAGCCATTGCACAAATGCTATGGCAATTTTTGTTACCCGTTCGGGAGTCAGATTTACGGATTCGCTGGAAATGCCTTCAGTGGCTACTCCACGTATATCTGAACCGTTTTGAAGTGATAAAAAAACGTTTGTTTCCATAATTTTATGTTAGTTGATTTGATATTTTTGAAAAAAACAAAAATTAGTTTATAAATATATGTTCAACGTTTTTTTGTTGATAAATTTCTCATTTTTCATATAGTTGTTTATCTTTGATTTGATATTTAAAAAAAAGTTATACAACGAAAAATAGAAATCAGAAATAAATCCAAAAATACAAAAATCTGAAACAAAACTGATGAATACAGCTAAAGAAATTTTTCAGCGCACGGAATTGCTGCTTGGTAAAGAATTTATTAAAAAAGCTGCAGAAAAAAAAGTGATAATTTTTGGACTTGGCGGTGTGGGAAGCTGGTGTGCCGAAACATTGGTACGTTCGGGCATTGGACATATTACCCTTGTGGATTCCGACCTGGTGGGCGAAACTAATATCAACCGGCAATTGATGGCAACTACCAAAACTGTAGGTTTGCCAAAAGTTGAGGTGCTGCGCGAACGTTTTCTGGAAATTAATCCGGCTCTTGATGTAGTGGCTTTACAAAAAATTTACGAACCGGCTTCACATTATTTTTTCAGGATTGAAACGTTCGATTTTATAATTGATGCTATTGACAGTTTGGCGAATAAAGTATATCTGATACAAAAAGCTACAGAAACAGATGCTGTTTTCGTATCATCAATGGGAGCAGCACTCAAAACCGACCCAAGTAAAATAAAAATTGCTGAATTTTGGAAAGTGCAGGGTTGCTCACTTGCAGCAGCAATTCGTAGCCGTTTAAAAAAAACAGGTTTACCTGCAAAAAAATTTCTTTGTGTTTTCAGCGATGAGAAACGTGAAAATATTGGTGTCAATTTTGATGTTCCAAAAAATCAACCGGATTTCGCCGAAAATCAACTAATATCTGATAACTGGAGTCACAGGAAAGCACGCATTAACGGAACATCATCTTACATGCCGGCCATGTTTGGTATGACAATTACTTCGGTAGTAGTAAATACTATTATTGCAGAATTGCAGGGAAAATAAATGATGGAATTTTTCCTTTTCGCATTCCGTGTTTGTTTACACTTTTCCTTGTTTCCTTGTTTCCCTGTTTCTTTGTAACTTGTAACTTGTAAATTGTAACTGTCTTTCCTGCTTGTTCTACACAATCAACCGTAATCGCTTATCTGTTTGAGTTTTTCCATGTCCAGAATTTTTATCATTTTGCCATCAATTTGAATTAAATTATCATTTTTGAATTTTGATAAAATTCTGATAACACTTTCGGGTGTTAAACCTGTAAGTTCGGCAAGTTCTTTACGGGTTAGGTTTAAATTAAAATTATTGCATTTAAAAATATTGCACGACAAACATTTCAGTGTATCAGCAAGTTTTCCGTACGACTGTTTTTGTGTATAGGCAAAAAATCGTGTTTGTGTTTGTATAAGGTTTTCACAAAGTAAATTTATTACTTCATTTGCAAATGCAGTATTTTGAAGAATAATTTATTTGAATACTTTAATGTCAATTATGCCATATCTGTTGTTTATATGCACTTTTGCAAATCCATTGGAAAATCCATACGTAAAATCATATTTCAAGGGTATTCTTATATCTCCTCTATTGTCAATAAAGCCCCATTTTTCCACCTGATTTCACAGCTGCTAATCCACCACTGAAACCACTTGCATAATCAAAGCTCGGTGCAATAATTTCTTTGCCGGTTTTATCAACAAAGCCCCATTTAATGCCGGTTTTAACAGCTGACATTTTTTCATAGAATCCATACGTTTCATCATACTTTAGTGGTATAATCTCATTTCCGGATTTATCAACATAACCATACTTATTGTTTAGTTTTACAATTGAAAAACCATTATTGAAAAACTCAACCTTGTCAAATTTTATTGGAATCCGTGCTTCTCCCGATTGGTCAATAAATCCCCATTTATTGTTGAGTTTGACCTTTGCTAATCCATCATAAAATGAATATACTTCATCATAATCAAGATTTTTTATCCGGGAACCGGTTTTAGAATTGTAAGTGTAATACTTTTGATTATTAGAATCATAACCAATTCTAATGTCTTGATTGTTAACAATGATAGAATTATGACCTGTAGTATTAACACTGATTTGTGACTTTAAACATGTAAAACCCGATATGAATAATAGTAACAGAACAATCTTAAAAAATTTTGATTTTATAATATGAATTTTAAAATAATAAAAATGTTTTGAAAAGCAGATCTGTTAATATGTTTTCGAAAACGTATTATAAAACTCATTAAACTCACTTGTTGTTGGATATCGTTTAGTGTTAAACACACCGATTCTTACAATTCGGTAATCAACAATTCCGTCACGGAAATATCCGTAACGTCCGGTTGTGTTAATGTAATAGTTACATGCTTCATCAAATCCTTTCATAGTTGTGGTAGTAGGCGAACTAATGGTACCATTAATAGCCTTGGCATACTGTAGCCTAATATCTTTCAGAAAATCATTCAATAAGTATTTTTTGAAATATTCATAATCGATAAAAACATACTGAACCATATACAACCATTCGCCCGACTCATAATGCGCTGTATAGTTCGTCCTGAATGTGCTGTTCGAGGAAGTTTGCTCGGTGGGTTTTCCCGGAAAATATATATACCAGTTGCCAAAACTTATTTTATGTTTTACTGAGGACAAAGCCATGGGAGTTTCCGTTTTTGTGGTTGTGCCCTGAGCTGTTGCTGTGCTTGATGAACTTGTTTTTACATTTGATTTGTAAACAAAAGCCGCTATCAGAGGATCGTTGAGTTTTGTGTAACTTTCTGTTTTATCGAGTGCGCGGGCAGTGGCAAAATCATTTTCGGCACCTTTAAAATCCATTTCATTTTTTTTAGCCCAACCGCGTTTGTAGTAATACAGTGGCTTAGCGCCTAATTTTATACTTTCGTTAAAATCTGCTATAGCATACGCATTCGACCTCAACAAAGCGTAAGCAGTAGCCCTTGTGTCGTAATAGCCCGCTTGTTTTGAAAGTGCGATGGCTGCGGTAGCATCGCTTATTGCAGCGTTGTAATAACCGGCAAAGCAATAAGCCCATGCCCTGCCATTAAGCAAATCAGCATTGTTTGGATATTTTGCCAAAGCAGAAGTGAAATCAGTTATTGCCTCAGAATATTTACCTAATTCATTTTTGGAGTATGCTCGATACATATATGCATAAAGCAGATAACCAGTTTTGTTTCCGTTAATCAGAATGTTGAAATCGTCGATAGCCTGATAATAGTACTTTTTGTAAAAGTTGTCGATGCCTTTGTTGTAAATTTCCTGCTCCACGCTTATTTGAGCAAATATTGTTTCTGAAAATATGCAAAATAGAGAGAAAGCCAAGTAAAAGATTATTTTTTTCATAACAAAAAGAATTTGAAGATTCTGCGATATTTAAGAGAATTTGCAGTTGCAAATATTGCAAAAAAAAATGAAATTATTGTGTTATTTGATATCTTTTGTATGAAAGCATTTTCAATTTAATTATTTCATTTTTTTATCTCGAAATGATTTTGAAATTGAATTAAAAATAATCATTGTTGTCCGATAAAAATCGGGATATAGTTTAATGTCAATGTAAAACCT
>CAZDSY010000052.1:0-19823 GCA_964508285.1 uncultured Paludibacter sp. | reverse complement strand
AATTCAACAGAAGATATTTTGGAGAAAATTTATTTGATAGGCTTATGATAGCCTCGGTTACATACAAAAATCAATTTAGGTAATACAACGGATAATCATAAAAAATAAAATTTTATGCTTTCGATACTGATTCCGGTTTATAACTATAATATCACTTCGCTTGTGTCTGAACTTCAGAAACAGGCGAAAGAAACTTTTGCCGATTTTGAGATTATAGTTATGGAAGATGGCTCGAATGAATATTTGAAAGAAAATAAAGAAATTGAGAAATTAGAAAATTGTTTTTACGAAGTTTGCAATAAGAATATTGGGCGTTCGGCAATCAGAAACCGTTTGGCGGACAAGGCAAAATATGAACATTTACTGTTTATGGATTGCGATGCCGAGGTTCATTCGCCATATTTTATCGAAAAATACGAAGCATTCTGCCGTGAAGAGTGTGTGGTTATTGGAGGTACTGCATACGATGCTGAAGAATCGAATCCCGAATTCAGTTTACGGCTTAAATACGGACGAATGAGAGAAGCACGACCTGCAAATGAACGTGGAAAAAATAATTTTGCAACCTTTAATTTTCTTATTTCCAAAAGTATTTTTAATAAAGTGCGTTTCGACGAAACTTTAAAAGAATACGGTCATGAAGATATGCTGTTCGGACACGAACTGAAAAGATTGAACTACGAATTTATTCAGATTGAAAATCCACTCATTCATAAAGGATTGGATAACAATGAAATATTTTTAAAAAAAACGGAATCTGCTACTGCAAATCTTTTACGCTTATATCATTCAGGAAAATATCTTTACCTTCCCGAAACTTCAAAACTTTTGTCACATTATCTGTTAGTAAAAAAATTACATCTTACAAAAATTGCTGCTTTTAAATTCAATATATTTAAAAATGCATTAAAAAAACAATTGACCGGTAAAAATCCATCACTCCTGCTCTTCGACATATATAAGCTACTTTACATTTGCAAACTGTCAACTTTAAAATGACAAGTTGTCAGCAAAATGAATTTCTTTCTGTAATAATTCTTACTTTTCTGTCAAAACAAAGTGATTACTTCATTTGGCATAAATTCTGCTATATGGGGCAACATGAATAACAATAAAATATCAAACAAACAATAATTCATTTTAAAAGGAGATAAGTTATGAACATTAAACCATTAGGCGATCGCGTGCTTGTGAAACCGGCACCAGTAGAACAAAAGACAGTTGGAGGAATTATCATTCCAGACTCAGCAAAAGAAAAACCCTTAAAAGGTGAAGTCCTGGCAGTTGGCAAAGGAACAAAAGACGAAGAAATGGTGGTAAGCGTTGGCGACAATGTATTATACGGTAAATATGCCGGTACTGAACTCGAATGGGAAGGTGAAAAATACTTGATCATGCGTCAGTCTGACATTTTAGCAATAATTTAATCTTACTCAAGAACCAAGAACCAGGATTCAAGAGTTAAATGTCTAAAATTGTAAAAAGTAAATGAATTAATAGTAAATAAATTTATGGCAAAAGAAATTTTATTCAATATCGATGCCCGCGATCAACTGAAAAAAGGAGTTGATGAATTGGCAAATGCAGTGAAAGTTACACTTGGACCAAAAGGTCGCAATGTTATTATCGAAAAAAAATTCGGTGCCCCACACATCACAAAAGATGGTGTAACAGTTGCTAAAGAAATTGAACTTGAAGATTCATTCCAGAATCTTGGCGCACAATTAGTAAAAGAAGTAGCTTCCAAAACTAGCGACGATGCAGGAGATGGCACAACAACTGCAACTGTTCTTGCTCAATCAATTGTGAGTGTAGGTTTGAAAAATGTTACTGCAGGAGCTAATCCTATGGATTTGAAACGTGGTATTGACAAAGCAGTAGCCAAAGTTGTAAAAAACATCAAATCGCAATCGGTAACCGTTGGTGACGACTACAATAAAATAGAGCAAGTTGCTTCAATTTCTGCCAATAATGACCCCGAAATAGGAAAACTTATTGCAGATGCAATGCGTAAAGTTTCAAAAGATGGAGTTATTACCATTGAAGAAGCAAAAGGTACGGATACTACAATAGAAGTAGTTGAAGGTATGCAATTTGATCGTGGTTACATTTCAGCTTATTTCGTAACAAATACCGAGAAAATGGAAGTGGAAATGGAAAAACCATACATCCTGATTTACGATAAAAAAATCTCAAATCTTAAGGAATTACTCCCAATTCTTGAACCAGCCGTTCAAACCGGTCGTCCATTATTAATCATTGCCGAAGATGTTGAAAGCGAAGCGCTTACTACGCTTGTAGTAAACCGTCTGCGCGCTCAACTGAAAATTTGTGCTGTTAAAGCTCCTGGATTTGGCGATCGTCGGAAAGAAATGCTCGAAGACATTGCAATTCTGACTGGTGGAGTTGTAATTTCAGAAGAAAAAGGTATTCAGCTTGACCAGGCAACGCTTGAAATGCTTGGAACAGCCGAAAAAATTACTGTGAATAAAGATAACACAATTATTGTAAACGGTTCGGGTGAAAAGGAAAACATTCAAACCCGCATTGCACAAATCAAAGCTCAAATTGCCCAGACTACATCCGATTACGACCGCGAAAAACTACAGGAACGTCTTGCAAAACTTTCAGGTGGTGTGGCAGTATTGAAAGTTGGAGCACCTTCAGAAGTAGAAATGAAAGAAAAGAAAGATCGCGTAGATGACGCTCTAAGTGCAACTCGTGCTGCTATCGAAGAAGGAATTGTTCCCGGTGGAGGAGTAGCATACATCCGCGCTATTGAATCCCTCAATGCAATTGAAACTGTAAACGAAGACGAAGCAATCGGTGTTGAAATTGTTAAACGAGCTATTGAAGAACCACTGCGTCAAATTGTTATCAATGCAGGAAAAGAAGGAGCAGTAGTTGTTCAGAAAGTACGTGAAGGAAAAGGCGATTTTGGTTACAATGCGCGTACCGAAGTTTATGAAAACCTCTTCACTGCAGGTGTAGTTGACCCTGCAAAAGTTACACGTGTAGCATTGGAAAATGCAGCTTCTATAGCAGGTATGTTCCTCACTACTGAATGTGTAATTACTGAAAAGAAAGAAGAACATCCTGCTCCACAAATGCCTATGGGAGGCGGAATGGGTGGTATGATGTAAAATAATTGATAGTTGAAAGTGGGTAGTTGACAGTGCAATAAACAAATCGTCAGCTGTAAACTATCTATCAACTATCAACTAAAAAAACTATCTTCCCGCAAGGCGAAATCCTGCGGACTTCAATATATATATTCAACAAAAATCCCTGCCGGTGAAAACTGACAGGGATTTTTTTGTTGAAAAATAATCGTAAAAAACAGAATTTAAAACTGAATATTTACTCATTTTTCAAGCATTTTTACAAATTTTTTCTGTTAATTTGCATACACAATAAAACATAATTATACCATGAATAAAATAACATCAAATGAAGTAATTGACTGGGCAAAACAGTTTCTTAGCCTTGCTGAGAATGAAATCACTACCGAAGAAAAAAAGGAACAGCAGAAATATGCCATCCTGATTCAAAACCCAAACGATAAAACTTTGCTGGCGAAAATGCTCGACGAGTCGGCACAAATCCGAAGTAACAAAAAGTTGGCACGACGTATCAAAGTTTTAATTGATAAATACGGAGTTCCTGAGTTTTTTAGTTCTTCGGATGCTTTTCTGATGAAACTTTTTTCCGCCTTTGGTTACTGGTTCGATTTTATTGCAGTGCCTATTTTCAAAAAAGAATTGAGGGCACAAACAGCGAAAGTAATTATTGATGAAAAACCATCGGTGCTTAATCGACATTTAGGCGAACGTCAACACGACAAAATAGGACAGAATGTAAACTTGTTGGGCGAAGTGGTTTTGGGTGATGGCGAAGCAAATCACCGCTACGAACATTATCTGGAAGCGCTCAAAGATCCGCGCATTAATTATATCTCTATAAAAATATCAGGTATTTACGCGCAAATAAATGCCCTGAATTATGCTGAAAACAAAAGGGAATTGTGCAACAGATTAACCCGTATTTACAAACAGGCAATGGATTATCCGTTTACCGACGAAAACGGAAACAAAAAAGCCAAGTTTGTAAATCTCGATATGGAAGAATACAAGGATACCGAATTAACGCTTGATGTTTTTATTACTACGCTTAGCAAACCCGAATTTAAAAACTATTACGCAGGATTAGTTATTCAGGCTTATTTGCCCGATGCGTACGATTTTCAAACTCGTTTACTTGAATTTGCCCACAAACGTGTAAACGAAGGTGGCGCACCTATAAAAATGCGTTTGGTTAAAGGAGCCAACCTGCAAATGGAAACAGTTGTTTCCTCGCTCAAAGGATGGAAAGTACCCATTTACGATTCGAAAATTAAAGTGGATGCCAATCATCTGAAAGTGCTCGAACGTGCACTCGAACCTGAAAATGCACGTGTTTGTCATGTGGGAGTCGCCACCCATAATTTTTTCAGTATTGCTTATGCATATCTTTTAGGTCAAAAAAACGGAGTCGAAGAATTTGTAACTTTTGAGATGCTCGAAGGTATGGCAAATCACTTACCGAGAGTTATGCGGAAACTTGATAAACAAATAATACTCTACACCCCTGTAGTAAAGGATGAACATTTCCTGAATGCTGTTTCGTACCTCGTGCGAAGATTGGATGAAAACACAGGCGCTGATAACTTCCTGAGCTATTCTTTCAATCTGAAACCGGAAAGTAAAGAATGGAATTTCCTTGTCAATCAATTTGTTGAAGCTTACAAACTGAAAGATACTATTTCAACAGAGCCAATTCGTACGCAAAACAGACTGAAAAACAAACGCGAATTTGAATTTCCAACCGTTGAAGAAAGTTTTAAAACTTTAAGTTTTAGAAATGAACCGGATACAAATTTCGATTTAAAACCAAACCGGGAATGGGCTGAAAACATCAGAAAAATCTGGAAAAAATCGGTAACAGACAAACCTTATCAAATTCCGGTACAAATTGGGAAAAAGGAAATTGAAACTGAAAAGAGATATAGTTATTTTGATAGAAGTCAGGATGATGAAGTTTGCGTATGCCAAACCAGCCTTTCGAACCTCGATCAGATAAAACAAATCATTGCTACTGCCGAAGAAGATGCTTCAGAATGGAGAAAATCCCCGATAAAAAAGCGTTACGAAATTCTGCATAAAACGGCTGAAAATCTTTCAGAAAATCGCGGACATTTAATTGGCTGTATGGCAGCAATTACCGGCAAAACTTTTTTTGAAGGCGATGTAGAAGTTTCCGAAGCAGTGGACTTTTGCCGCTACTACCCCACTACAATGGCAAAATTCGAACAGTTGAACACAGTAAAAATTTCCCCTAAAGGAATTATTCTGGTTATTCCGCCCTGGAATTTCCCGTTGGCAATTCCGGTTGGTGGAGTTGCAGCAGCACTTGCCGGAGGAAATACGGTAATTCTGAAACCTGCAACGGTTGCATTACCTGTTGCGTGGGAATTTGCACAATGTTTTTGGGATGCAGGCATTCCGAAAGATGCGCTGCAAGTAGTTTGCACTGATGGTCGCGAGCCATTGAATTACCTTACTGCACATCCTTCCATCAAACATATTATTATGACAGGTGGAACTGACACAGCTTTTCGTTTATTGAAAAATAATCCGACTTGTCCACTTTCAGCTGAAACAGGTGGGAAAAATGCCATTATAGTTTCGGCAAAAGCCGACCGCGACCATGCCATACAAAATATCATGACATCGGCTTTCAGCAATGCAGGTCAGAAATGTTCGGCATGTTCGTTACTTATTCTCGAAAAAGAAGTATATAACGATGAAAGTTTCCGCTCGAAAATGATTGATGCTGTTACCAGTTTACATACCGGAAGTGCATGGGATGGTGGAAATTATGTAGGGCCAATGATTACCAACGAAAATGATAAATTACTGCATGCCATCGAACATCTTGAAGAAGGAGAATGGTGGTTAGTTAAACCGGAATTTGTTGATAAAAAGCGTTTTATTTTGAAACCTTGTGTAAAATGGGGCGTGAAACCCGGAAATTATTCGTTTGTAAACGAGCTTTTTGCACCCATGCTCTCAGTGGTTTGTGCCGATAATTTCGATCATGCCATCGAACTTGCCAATGCAACTGAATATGGTTTAACTTCAGGATTGCAAAGTTTGGACGAAAGCGAACAGGAACAATGGAAAAATTCGATAGAAGCGGGAAACCTGTATATCAATCGTGGAATTACCGGCGCTATTGTAAGTCGGCAACCTTTTGGCGGCATGAAACGCTCAGCTTTTGGCGGTGGCATAAAAGCCGGTGGACCGAATTATGTTTCGTGTTTTGTTAAGATTGAAAATTCATCAGAAACTGTAAAACCGCAATCACAAAACATAGAAGCCAGATACAAAGCATTTGCCGGAATTCTGCGTAACGAAGAAAAAACAATGTATGAAAATGCCGTGGCAAGTTACCGACTGAATTTCGAAAACGAATTTTCAGTAGAAAGAGACATTCACAACCTTTATGGTGAACAAAACGTATTTCGTTATTTGCCTCTAAAAAATATGGTTCTTCGAGTTCAACAGGGCGATAAACTTTCTGATATTTTAATGGTTGTGACAGCCTCTGAAATTGCACGAACACCGATTTTTATTAGTATAGATGCGGAAAACGAAAATTTGAATGCGCTGAAAATGCTTTTTGCCGATAAAATTAAAACGCAGAGCGAACAAACGTTTGTGCAGGAAATGGATAAATACGAACGTATTCGCACATGCAGTAAAAAACTTTCGGATAACATTTACATTAAGGCAGCCGAATTGGGCAAGTATATTGCCACACAAGCACCCCTTGCCGAAGGTAGACTTGAATTATTGCATTATGTGAAAGAACAAAGTGTAACTTTCGAATATCACCGATACGGAAGTATCAATGAAGTGCCGGAAATTTAAATATTACACCCCGAAGAATTTAATAACCTTCGGGGTGCAGTGTTTTAAAAAGCGCTTTTTCGGGAGAAGCGATTTCCAAATCGCTTTTTTAATTTTTGACTTTTCGAAGATTGTGAATTATTGAAAAGTTAAACTATTTGTAAAAGTTACTGTAATTCTTTGAGGACTTTACGAATTTTTTCGTAGGTTTTAATTGTATTCGGAACGAGTGGTAAACGGAGTTTATTCTCGATAAAGCCCATAACAGCAAGCATACTTTTTACACCTGCCGGATTTCCTTCTACAAAAAGCAGTTCAATTAATTCAGTAAAGCTGTGGTGAATTTTTCGAGCACTTTCAAAATCACCTTCCAGTGCTAACCGAACCATACGGCTGAACTCACGAGGGAAAGCATTACCAATTACAGAAATAACACCAACAGCACCCAGCGTTATCAAGGGAAAAGTAATACCATCGTCTCCTGAAATCACCAGAAAATCCGCAGGTTTATTTTTAATGATATCATCAATCTGTGTAAAAATACCCGAAGCCTCCTTAATGGCACAAATGTTCGAAAATTCATTTGCTAAACGTAAAGTCGTGGCTGGTAACATATTTACTCCCGTACGACCCGGAACATTATAAAGAATTATTGGCAACGGCGAAGCTTTGGCAATAGCAGCATAATGCTGATAAAGTCCTTCCTGAGAAGGTTTATTATAATAAGGAGTAACTGAAAGTATGGCATCGAAACCACTAAAATCTTTCGTTTGAAGTTTTTCAACAACTGCACGTGTATTATTACCACCCACTCCAAGGACTACCGGTATTCGTCCGGCATTCACTTGTAAAACAAAACGAGCAATTTCATCCTTCTCGTTTTCTGATAAGGTAGGAGTTTCGGCTGTGGTTCCACAAACTACTAAATAATCTGTCCCGTTTTTTATCTGATGTTCAACGATACGTGCAAGAGCTTCAAAATCTATGGATTCATCCTCTTTAAACGGTGTAACCAAAGCCACACCCATACCTGTAATTTTGTTTGATATCATGTTATTGAACAAATAATCGAAATTTTGTGCAAAAATACGTTTTTTAGTCGGCAGTTTGAATTTTTTTCAGATAAAATATTATCTGTTCGTAAATATATGTAGCATCAAGCTCAATTGGATTTTCAGCATCATTATCATTCACTCCGGAAATATCAACAATAAAATCGTACAATTTCAATTCATTTTTCTTAATGCCTGTTTTACAATACACATTTGAATACAGCGATAAATATTGTAATGGAATGACTTCATTTATTGTAAGGTCGAGTAATATATCGAAATGCAAATCTTCTAACTCATGGATAAAAGATGCCAGTGGTTTTCCAAAAAAATCGGTATCTTTATGATGTAAAATTCTGAAATCGGGCAAAATGGCGGTTGTAATTTCTTTTTTATCAACAAAACCCCATGCCATCACTTTTTTCCCATCGGTTGTTAAAGATCTGATTATTCTTCTTATTCGAGGATTTTTTTCAGAGTAATCACTTTCGAATAACAAAAGTATAGTTTTGGCATTATCATAATTTACAAAACGCTTTTCGCGAGGATAATTCTGAAGAAAAGATTTTGCACGTCGGTTAAATATAAAACTATTAATTTTTTCGAACATTGAAAGTAATATTACATTATTTAATAACTTAAGTTTTAGAACAAACTTCCCGTAAATCCATCAGAAGATTTTGAAATTGCTATGTCTATTTGCTTCGTAGATGTATTTTCAATCATCGCTAAAAATTCTTCTTCCGATACTATACGCACTCCCAGTGCTTCTGCTTTTTTTAGCTTTTCGGGTCCCATATTTTCACCGGCAAGTATAAAAGATGTTTTTGCAGAAACACTTCCTGAGTTTTTTCCTCCATGTTGTTCGATAATGGTTTTGTACTCATCGCGTGAGTGTTTATTAAACGTACCACTTATAACAATGGTTTTTCCTTCAAGTGAGGAACCTTTCGATGCAAATTTTTCTTCGGACAATTGCATTTGCAAACCATAACTTTTTAACCTCTCCACAATTTCATTGTCCTTTTTGTCTGCAAAAAATGCCAATACACTTTGTGCTATACGGTCACCTATTTCTTCCACCGTTATTAATTGTTCGTAGGTTGCTTTCTGCAAATTTTCGATATTTTTAAATGCAAAAGCCAGTTTTTTTGCCACCGTTTCACCCACAAAACGGATTCCCAATGCAAAAATAACCCTTTCGAAAGGAACTGACTTCGACTTTTCGACTGACTCTAAAATATTTTGTGCCGATTTTGCACCCAAACGTTCCAATCGGGCAAGCTGATCGCTTTTCAGCAAATAAATATCGGCTACATTATGCAGCAAACCGTTTTCGTAAAGTAAAGCAATAGTTTCACTACCAAGCCCTTCAATATCCATGGCTTTACGGCTTACAAAATGTTCAATTTTCCCTTTTATCTGCGGCGGACAATCATTTTCGTTTGGACAATAATGCGCAGCTTCGCCCTCGTAACGGATTAATGCAGCGCCACATTCAGGACAATATTTGATAAATTTCACCTTATCGCCTACGAGTAACCGCGCATCAAAATCGACAGCAGTAATTTTCGGAATTATCTCGCCGCCTTTTTCCACATAAACCATATCGCCAATATGCAAATCGAGCGATTCGATAATATCTGCATTGTGCAGCGAAGCACGTTTTACGGTTGTGCCAGAGAGTAAAACCGGATCGAGATTTGCCACAGGTGTAACAGCTCCAGTGCGTCCCACCTGAAACGAAACCGAATTTAACCGGGTAACTGCCTTTTCAGCCTGAAATTTATAAGCTATTGCCCAGCGTGGCGATTTGGCTGTGAAACCAAGATTCTTCTGCTGCGTAAGCGAATTTACTTTCATTACTATGCCATCGGTAGCAACATTCAAATTCTTTCGTTCGCTATCCCAATAATTTATAAATGCAAGAACCTCGTCCAAATTTTGGCAACATTTCATCGCATCCGAAACTTTAAATCCCCAATCACGAGCATATTTTAAATTTTCAAAATGAGAATCGGAAGGTAAATTTTCGCCCAATAAATAATAAAAATAAGCATCGAGCTTTCGTTCAGCAACGATTGCCGGATTCTGCAATTTTAAAGTTCCTGAGGCTGCATTGCGTGGATTGGCAAAAAGCTGTTCTTCTCGTGCTTCTCTTTCTGCATTCAAAGCATCAAAAACACTCCAGGGCATAAGTACTTCACCACGAATTTCGAATTTTTGTGGAAAATTTCCTCTGAGTTTTAGCGGAATACTTTTGATGGTTCGGATATTTACAGTAACATCATCGCCTTTTTCGCCATCGCCACGCGTAACAGCTCTTATAAGAATACCATTTTCATACGTCAGCGAAATGGAAGTTCCATCATATTTCAGTTCACAAACCAATTCAAATTTGACATTCAAACCTTTTCGAACACGTTCGTAAAAATCCCTGACTTCACCTTCGGAATACGTATTTCCGAGTGATAACATGGGATAATAATGTTTTACCTGTGTAAATCCTTCCGTAAGGTCACTCCCCACTCTTTGAGTAGGCGATGTTGAGTCGTAAAACTCAGGATGTGAATTTTCAAGTTCCTGAAGTTCTTTGAGCATTTTATCAAACTCAAAATCGGAAATTTCAGGTGCTGACAATACATAATAATTGTAATTATGTCTATCAATTTCTGCTCGTAAATATTCAATGCGCTGTTTTACACTTTCGGACATACCCAAATGGATTATAAGGAAGTTTACAAAAATACAAATTTGAAATTATTATGCAAAAATATGTATCAAATATCTTTAACAATATGCCATTTATAGGAATCTGCCAATGCAATTAGTAAATTTCAAATTTTACAAATATAATGAAGTTGTAACATAAGTAATATGTAACTGCCTTTGTTGTTAGACAAGCGCAAATTAAACTTACAACCGAAATTTATTTAAATCAAAAAAATTTATATTTCAATAAATTATATTAATGCAAAATATTTGAATTTATTTTCAATCCTGCATTTACATAAGTAGTTGTAGTATGTTATAAATTAACCGATAATTCGAAAATTTAATCCAACATATTTACCGTTTAGAAATTTTTCATTCCTTAGCAGCTCAAAAAAATCTGCTATAGATTTATATAAAATTAAATTACAAAAAGCGATATACTTTGTGAACTTCTCAAAACCGCAGAAGTATAAAACTTTTGTAATCGAATAATTGCTCTCTGATAAAATCAAACAAAACCTCATATTGCAAAACTAACTAACAAGTACGTAGTCAATATTTAATTTCCTTGAAAATTCTGTCTTAAATTCCTAACATTTAATCTAAAAAAACAGTATTGTTAAAATTTAATCCGTTATTTTTGCATCAAATTAAAACAAATGACACATCAAAAACACAACTAACTAATCATGAATACATTATTAAAATTTTTCAGTTTTTTCAGCATTGTTATATTAATGCAAGCTTGCGTTGTTGAACAACCTCTTTCCGTAAATCGTGCTGATAACAACCGCACATATACTGTAGAATATCTTTTTGAGCATGATGGTTGTAAATTATACAGGTTCAGGGATAATGGCAATTATGTTTACTTCAGTAATTGTAATGGCAATGTCACATCAGTCATAAACGATTCTGTACAAATTAAAACATATACAAAAAACAGATAAGCATATTTACCAAACGAATTAATAATTTGCCAAACAATTTTTCATTTGTGTTGTTTATGTAGGCTGAAGCAGGGAATATGTAAAAAACTTCTCAGCAAAAATAATGTTTAATCAAAACTAAAATTTAATTTCTTACATAATTAATGGAAATGAATATTACAGAAGCACTGAAATGGAGGTATGCTACAAAACGAATGAATGGCAACAAAATTCCTATCGAAAAGGTAGAAAAAATCAAAGAGGCAATTCAGTTAGCTCCAACATCACTTGGTTTACAAGCATTTAAAATTATCGAAATTGAAAATCCCGATATTCGTCGGCAGATTTTTGAAGAAGCCTGCCAACAAGAACCCATCATCGAAAGTGATCGCATTTTCGTGTTTGCAGCTAACCTAAAAGTTACTTCCGAAATGGCAGAAAACTATATGAAACTAATTGCTCAAACTAGAGAAATTCCGCTTTCGCAACTCGAAGGAATGCTTTCGCTTGTAAACGATTGGGTGGTAAAAGAAAGCGAGGAACATAACTTCAACTGGGCTGCACGCCAGACTTATCTTGTTTTGGGGATTGCATTGCTAGCTGCCGCTGCAGAAAGTGTTGATGCGACGCCCATTGAAGGCTTTAATCCTGAAGCATTGGATAAAATACTGCATTTAAAAGAACAAAACCTTGGCTCAGTAACAATTATGGCACTTGGCTACCGCGATTCGGAGAAAGATAAATATGAAAAACTGAAAAAAGTAAGAAAACCCATTGAAGAACTTTTTGTGAAAATATGATTTAAAACGTACTAAATACATAAACAGAAAAGATGAACCAAAAAAATGTATGGTTCATCTTTTTTTGTATTAATACAGTCTGAAAAAATCAAGATAATATTCCATCTTGAAGGTAAAATAAATTTAGCTATAAATTACATTTTATTTACTACAAAATAAATTATTTTAATCTAAATATTATTTTTATTGAGTTTATGTTTTGTTTTTATTAATTGATATATTATATTTGCATCGTTATTTGTTTATTTGAACAGAAACTGAAAATAAATGAGCTTAGGTTTAAAAATCATAAACAGAAAAACTATGTTACCAGTTATTTGTCCAGGTTGCCACGCGCAACTGAAAGTAAAATGCCTGAAGTGCGACCATTGTCAAACTGAAGTTACAGGGCTATATGAGTTACCACCGTTGGCATTGTTGTCCGATGCCGACCAGCATTTTGTGTTGCGCTTTGTAATTAACAGCGGAAGTCTGAAAGATATGGCTTCAGAACTCAAATTGAGTTATCCTACAGTTAGAAATATGTTAAACGAAATTATTCAAAAACTCAAAACCTATGAAAAATAACATTTCAGATTGGTTGTTTCATCCATTCAAACGCATTGCAGGTATCGAAGCATTTGTTTTTGGGTTAATATTTGCTGCAATTACCGCTGTTATTGGTTCCTATTCCGGCGTCGTATTCGATGGAATTATTGATGTACATTTCGAAAAAGAACTGACAATGAATAAATCGCTTATATGTACAGGAATTAATATCGTAACCCTTGTGTTGGTCATGTACATTGCCGGTTTAATTGTAGCAAAAGGCTTCCGATTTGTTGATATGCTTGGAACAATGACACTTTCACGAGCACCTTTTCTGCTGTTGGCAATTTCTGGCTTCATTGCTTCACCACCCGATGTACAGGAAATATTTCGCAATCCTTTTATAATTCTCGAATCGAAAGGTTTTATACTTATGATGTTACTTACAATTCCGGTAATTTTCTGGGTTATTGTGCTTATGTATCGTGCTTTTACAATTACAACCGGTGTAAACAACACTAAATCGTTGGTAGCATTCATCATTGCATTTTTTGTGGCTGAGTTAATTTCAAAATTAATTATCCTCTACATTTATATTGTATGAAAAATACTGTTTTCATAGCTGGTCATCCTAATTTCGATAATTCAGTAACCACAAAATGTGTAACTGAAAGTATTCAATCGAAACCGGAGACTAAAGCAGGAATCATTGACGTACGAATACTTAGCCGGCTTTATTCTGATTATAAAATTGATGTAAAAGGGGAACAAGATGCTTTGTTGAATGCCCAAAATATTGTCTTGCAATTCCCATTTTATTGGTACAGCGTTCCGGCAATTCTTAAATTATGGATTGACGATGTTTTGGAATATGGTTTTGCTTATGGAAAAACAGGTGATAAATTGAAAGGAAAGCATCTTTTACTTTCATTAAGTACAGGTGGCCCAGAAGAAGCTTATCAGCCCACCGGAAGAAATAATGCTTACGTTTCTGATTTTTTAACTCCTCTGAAACAAACTGCAAGACTTACCCAAACTATTTTTATTGAGCCAATCATTAGTTATGGTATGACTAATATCAGAGGCATTGAAACAGACAAAACAGTTGTTTTGGAAAAAGCAAAAATTCATGCTGAAAAATTATACGAACTTCTTAAAACCCTATAATACTAATTTGAACAATGAAAAAAATATTTTTAACAGCACTGTCAATTCTAACAGTAATACATAGTTTTAGTCAGGATATCACCGGAACATGGAACGGAGCACTAAAAGTACAAGGCATCAGTTTGCGTATAGTATTTCATATTGAAAAAGAAAATGCAGTTTACAAAGCCACTATGGATAGCCCAGATCAAGGTGCTAATGGTATTCCTATGTCGGCAGCTTCGTTCGAAAACAACAAACTAACTTTAGAAATAAGTTCAGCAGGTATAAAATATATTTCTACACAAATTTATCAGGATTCTATTACAGGTAATTTCAGTCAAATGGGACAACAATTTCCAATGAATTTATATCGAAAGGCTAAAGAACCTGAAAAAAAGATTCGTCCACAGGAGCCTCTTCCCCCCTATCCATACAATTCGGTAGATATTGAATTCCGTAACGAAAAAGACAATATTCAACTTGCTGGTACGATAACCTATCCTGCTAAAAAAGGAAAATACCCTGCAGTAGTCCTTATTTCGGGGAGCGGGCCACAGGACAGAAACGAAGAACTTTTAGGTCATAAACCATTTCTGGTACTGGCTGATTATCTAACACGAAACGGTTTCGTTGTATTACGTTTTGACGATCGCGGTACATTTAAATCTGGAGGCGATTTTAAAACAGCCACTTCATTTGATTTTGCCAACGATGTAAAAGCTGCTTTAAAATTTTTGCAAGCGCGCCCGGATGTTGATGTAAAAAATATCGGTTTAATAGGTCACAGCGAAGGTGGAATTATAGCTCCGATAGTGGCTGCGAGTAATAAAAAAATAAAATTCATTATCATGCTGGCAGGTACTTCCGTTAACGGCAGCCGAATTATGATTGATCAGGAAAAATTAATTGGTAAAGTCAATGGAATGAGTGATGATGATATAAATAAAACCGTTGCAATAAATACTGAAATTTATCGGATAATATCCAATACAACTGATAAAAATGTGCTTAAAGAACAATTGACATCGTTTTTGTTGGAAAAAGCGAGTGAATTTCCTCCCGGTAGCATTCCCGAAGGAACTGATGTGAATAAATTTATCGAAATGCAGGTTGCACAGATTATTAATCCTTGGATGCTGAATTTTAGTACTTATGATCCTTTGCCCACGTTAGCTAAACTCAAATGTGCCACACTCGCTTTATTTGGTGAAAAAGATTTGCAGGTTTCACCGGCACTGAACATTCCGCCTTTGAAAGAAATGCTCAGGACTAACAAAAATAAAAAATTCGAAATTATTGAAGTAAAAGGAGTCAATCATTTGTTTCAGGAATGTACAACCGGTTCACCCACCGAATACGCTCAAATTGAACAAACTATTTCACCCGAAGTGTTGAAACTCATTTCTGAGTGGATATCAAAAACCACAAAACATTGAAAATTAAACGAAAAAATAATTCAAAATACAGATCGACCACAAACCGTGGTCGTTTTGTATTTTATGAGAAACAAAATGGAGTTGGCTTTTTAAAAATGATTCATAAAAAATAATTATCTTTGCACTCCAAAATTGAAAAGTTGAAAATCAATTAATTGTAAATACGTAAATTGTAAATATCAGGAATGGCAAAAGAACTTACTTCGCGAAGCGAAAATTACGCACAGTGGTACAACGATTTGGTAATAAAAGCCGATTTAGCTGAAAACTCAGCCGTACGCGGCTGCATGGTTATAAAACCTTACGGTTATGCTATATGGGAAAAAATGCAGGCAGAACTCGATCGAATGTTTAAAGAAACCGGTCATGTAAATGCCTATTTTCCGTTGTTTATACCCAAATCGTTTTTGAGTAAGGAAGCCGAACATGTCGAAGGATTTGCCAAGGAATGTGCTGTAGTAACGCATCATCGCCTTAAAAACGACCCGAACGGAAAAGGTCTGATTGTCGATCCGGAAGCAAAACTCGAAGAAGAATTGGTAATTCGTCCAACTTCGGAAACCATTATTTGGAATACATACAAAAACTGGATTCAATCTTACCGCGATCTTCCGATTCTGGTGAATCAGTGGGCAAATGTTGTTCGTTGGGAAATGCGCACGCGTCTTTTTCTACGTACTGCCGAATTTCTGTGGCAAGAAGGACACACAGCTCATGCAACCGAAGCTGAAGCGATAGAAGAAGCTGAAAAAATTCTTAATGTCTATGCCGATTTTGCTGAAAACTTTATGGCTGTTCCTGTAGTTAAAGGTCTGAAATCGGCTAATGAGCGCTTTGCAGGTGCAATAGAAACTTATTGTATCGAAGCATTAATGCAGGATGGCAAAGCATTACAGGCCGGCACTACACATTTCCTCGGTCAGAATTTCGCAAAAGCATTCGATGTTACATTTGTTGACAAAACCAATCGCGAAGATTATGTTTGGGCAACTTCGTGGGGAGTTTCTACCCGTTTGATGGGCGCACTTATCATGACGCATTCCGATGATAACGGTTTGGTGTTGCCTCCAAATCTTGCTCCATTCCAGGTTGTAATTGTACCAATCTATAAAAATGAAGAACAGTTAGCAGCAATCAGCGAAAAAGTAGATGGTATTATCCAACAACTCAAAGCAAAAGGCATAACTGTAAAATATGATAACAACGACACTAAAAAACCGGGTTGGAAATTTGCCGAATATGAACTAAAAGGCGTACCGGTTCGTCTGGCAATGGGTGCTCGCGACCTTGAGAATGGAACTGTGGAAGTTGCTCGTCGTGATACTTTAACAAAAGAAACTGTTTCGTTGGATGGAATTGATAATTACATATCTGACTTACTGAAAGAAATTCAGCAAAACATTTTTGTAAAAGCAGCTGATTACAGGGCATCAGTTACCCGTGAAGTGAACTCTTACGAAGAATTCAAAGTTGAAATTGAAAAAGGTGGATTTCTGCTCTGCCATTGGGATGGTACGTCCGAGACTGAAGAGTTGATTAAAGAAGAAACGAAAGCCACCATACGTTGCATTCCACTCGATGGTGATAAAACGCCCGGTAAATGTATGGTAACAGGCAAACCCTCCGCCCAACGGGTTATTTTTGCAAGAGCATATTAAGTAATGGATTACTATCCAAAGTTCTTCGCCTCTGGATAAGTTATCATGAGTTTATGCGGTTTTATATTTCAATTCCATAGGGGGTTATGCGTTTTATAAAATCGCATTTTTATAAAAAAATAAGGTAACATGTCATAAAACATATTACCTAACTTATTTTTGTGCGCAGGATGAGACTCGAACTCACACACCGGAACCGGCACTACCCCCTCAAAGTAGCGTGTCTACCAATTTCACCACCTGCGCTTATAATTTTGTGCCCAAAACAGGACTCGAACCTGCACAGCCTTGCGGCCACTAGTCCCTGAAACTAGCGTGTCTACCAATTTCACCATTTGGGCATGCAGACTTCACACTATATTTAGAGAAAAAATACGAAACTCGCTCGTTTCGTATTTCCTGAATCTTTGAGCGAAAAACGGGACTCGAACCCGCGACCCTAACCTTGGCAAGGTTATGCTCTACCAACTGAGCTATTTTCGCATTATTTTTTTGTTTTGCGGTGCAAAGATAAGTACTTTTTCAAAAATACCAAATATTTTTTCGTAAAAAATTCTGATATTTTCACTTATGAATTGATTTATTGATAAATGAGAATGAACATTCGATGATTATCAGGCATAATTAAGTTTAACAAGTTATCATTTCAGGTTCTTTTTGTAATTTTGCAGGCATTTTTTCAATTATATAATGATTTTAACTGAGAACACAGATAAAAAAATACTTTCAACAATCAGGGCTAAATTTAAAAAAGCACTGAATGACTATCGCCTAATTGAAAATGATGATCATATACTGATTGGATTATCAGGCGGAAAAGATTCACTTGCATTACTACAACTGCTTGGTGAAAGAATTAAAATCGATGTACCGCGTTTTAAAGCCACTGCTATACATATTATCGTTGAAAACATTGGTTACGTTTCCAACGTTGAATATCTAAAAAAATTCTCAGAACAGAATGGAATACCACTTATAATCCGAACTATCAGTTATGAGAATAACCAGGATAATAATAAACCGGAATGTTTTTTATGTTCGTGGCATCGTAGGAAAGCTTTATTTGCTGTTGCTAAAGAATTGCATTGTAATAAAATTGCACTCGGCCATCATCTCGACGACACTGTTGAAACCATTCTTATGAATTTAATTTTTCAGGGTGCATTTGCCAGTATGCCTCCGAAACTTTCGATGGACAAATTTGACATGACAATTATCAGACCCATGAGTTATATTCCGGAAAAATATATAATTGAATTGCAGCGAATTATGGAATACAAACCCCTAATAAAAAATTGTCCATTTGAAAAAGATACTTCTCGAAGTAAAGTTAAAGGATTAATAAGTCAGCTTGAATTACTCAATCCGCAAGTACGCGAAAGTATTCGAAAAGCTTCTGAAAACATTAAAGTAGATTATTTACCATAAATAATAATTGTATGAAAATTATCTTCACAATTACTTTCTTAGTTATAGCCAATATTTTTATGACACTTGCCTGGTATGGACATTTAAAAATGAAAGAATTTAAATGGTTTGAATCCCTTCCACTTTTTGCAATAATACTTCTTAGTTGGGGCATTGCTCTATTTGAATATTTTTTTCAAGTTCCTGCAAACAAAATTGGATTTAAAGGAAATGGAGGACCGTTCACTTTACTACAGTTAAAAGTAATTCAGGAAGTAATTACATTAGTAGTTTTTACACTATTCTCTCTTATTGCTTTTAAAAATGAAACTTTTAGGTGGAATCATTTGGTAGGATTTCTGTTTTTGGTATTAGCAGTATTTTTTATTTTTAAAAAATAAAGCTGTAAAAATTTTTTCAAGAATTTTCATCATAATTAAATGTAATAACTAAAACAACAAGCACAAAATTTTATACTTTTTTATATCTTTGTTTATTCGACTATTACGAACAAAAATTATCAATCATTCGTTAAAAAGTTAATATAAGTATTTTTTCACTACTTACAAAATAAATGAAATCAAACATATTAAAATCGTTAATTACTATAACTTTATTACAAACATCAATTGTATTGTTTGCCATCAAAGCTACCCCCGAACCTATCAAAGTTTTACAACCTGATGGAAGTGAACTTACAATTTTGTTGAGAGGAGATGAATTTTTCAAATACAGAACTACTATAGATGGCTTTCTGATTGCAAAAAACATTGATGGTTTTTACCATTATGCCACTTTTGACACTGAAGGAAAAACAATCATCAGTTCAGTACGTTCAAATGAACTTAAAAAGAGAAATTCGACTGAAGTGTTATTTCTTAAAAATCTCACTGCTAATCCAGATGTACAAGAAATCAATACACTCAGAAGAATACAAAAATCAGCAGAAGTTGATCAATCTTCTTCAGCATCAAATGGTTTTCCTCTGACAGGGTCACCCCGTTCACTTGTAATTCTTGTAAATTTTTCTGACGTTTCATTTACGGTTAGTAATCCACAAGTAGCTTTTACAAACTTATTGAATCAGCCCGACTATTCTACAAATGGTGGTACTGGTTCTGCTCGTGATTATTTTATTAGTGCTTCAAATGGGGTTTTCAGCCCACAATTCGATGTAATCGGGCCCTTTACATTACCAA
>CAZDSY010000051.1:0-19912 GCA_964508285.1 uncultured Paludibacter sp. | reverse complement strand
ACTTTAACCGAAAAATTATTATTGTTCGGAGGCGCAATACATATAGCAGGAGCTGTAAAATCAAATAAAATAAGAAAAACTGCCACATCAGACTGGATGGAAATTGAAAAACAACGTGGTATTTCAGTTGCTACGTCAGTAATGGGTTTTGAATACCGGGATTTTAAAATTAATATTCTTGATACACCGGGGCACCAGGATTTTGCGGAAGATACATTCCGTACACTTACTGCCGTCGATAGCGTTATAATTGTAATTGATGCTGCAAAAGGTGTAGAGACTCAAACCAGAAAACTGATGAATGTCTGTAGAATGAGAAATACGCCTGTAATGATTTTCATCAACAAAATGGACCGCGAAGGAAAAGATGCGTTTGACTTGCTTGATGAACTCGAAGCTGAATTACAAATTGCGGTTCGTCCACTTAGCTGGCCTATAAATCAGGGTTTCACATTCAAAGGAGTTTATAATATTTACCGCGACAATCTTGAGCTATACACACCAAACAAACAAACGATAAGTGAATCGGTGAAACTTGATGATATAGCATCGAGTGAACTTGATAAACTTGTTGGTGAACGTGATGCGGAAAAACTCAGGGAAGATATGGAGATTATACACGGGGTATATGATAATTTCGATATTAAGAAATATCTTGAGGGGCATCTTGCACCAGTTTTTTTTGGCAGTGCGCTGAATAACTTCGGCGTGAAGGAATTGCTCGATTGTTTTGTGGAAATTGCTCCTTCTCCTTTACCTGTAAAATCGCTCGAACGAGAAGTAAATCCATATGAAGAAAATTTCAGTGGTTTTGTTTTTAAAATTCATGCCAATATGGATCCAAATCACCGGAGTTGTATAGCTTTTGTCAAAATATGTTCGGGAAAATTTGAGCGAAACGTAAATTATCGTCATATTAGGCATGGTAAAATGATGCGTTTCTCCTCTCCTACCGCTTTTATGGCTCAGAAAAAAGAAACTGTGGACGAAGCCTATGCAGGCGATATAGTTGGTTTGCCCGATACAGGTACTTTTAAAATAGGTGACACACTTACTTCAGGTGAAATTCTTCATTTCAAAGGTTTGCCAAGTTTCTCGCCGGAAATGTTTAAGTACATTGAAAATGCTGATCCAATGAAAACTAAGCAGTTGGAAAAAGGTGTAAACCAACTTATGGATGAAGGCGTTGCACAACTTTTTGTTAGTCAATATAATAACCGAAAAATTATCGGAACAGTAGGACAACTTCAGTTTGAGGTTATACAATACCGTTTACTGCACGAATATGGTGCTCAATGCCGTTGGGAACCTCTTTCAATGTACAAAGCTTGCTGGATTGAAAGTGAGAATGCTACTGAACTAGAAAACTTTAAAAAACGAAAAGCTCAGTATATGGCTACCGACCGCGAAGGACGTGATGTTTTTTTGGCTGACTCGGCCTACGTGCTTCAAATGGCACAAAACGATTTTAAAAATATCAAATTTCATTTTACATCTGAATTTTAATTGATTTTTTTTATATATCAACTCCTATTCAAATTTGTAATTTATAATTTGTTTTTTTTTAATTAAGTCGATGTAATAAATTATACGATTGGTAAATACCTAATTCCCCGGCTTTACTTAAATCAGCTTTTCCTTTAGCATCTTCGCCAATAAACAAATTTGTTAAACCCCGATTGAAATATGCTTCCGCAAAATCAGCATCCATTTCTATTGCTTTTGAATACTGTGATATAGCTGATTTAAAATCACCCTGAGTGCTTAATACATTGGCTTTGTTGAAATAAGCAAAAGCAAAATCGGGTTGAAGCTCTATAACTTTATCATAATCGCGCAAAATAAGCTCCGAATCGAATTTGTACTGTTCTTCAGAACTTAAAGGTTTTATTTTTTCATTTTTTGATGCATTAATTTTGGGTGAGGATTCAGCAACAGTATTTTTTTGATATTCAACCTGTTTGAAACGTATGTTTGCCCGACAAAAATATGCTAATACAAAATCGGATTGTAACGAAAGTGCTTTGTTCAGATCTTCTAGTGAACTTTTGAAATCCTGCACAAGTGAAAATTCCATAGCTCTGAAAAAATATAAATCAGCATTTCGTTCATCATTCTGAATTTTTTGTGAAAGTGCATCAATGGTTTCAAAATGTCTGTCCACCTGTTCGGAAGATAAGGGGATTTCATGATTTGTAATTTTAAGCGCTGAAACTATCTTTTTGGTTTTATTATAATTTTCCAATAAAGGGTGAAAGAGATTTGTACGACGCAATTCATCTGTTTTAGCATAATAAGTTATACCAAAATTTCGTTCATTTATCACATCAGCGTATCTTTGTTGCACAGCGCCTCTTCTGGCATCGCTGTATTTAGATTCTGTCTGTGAATCGTCAATATTTTGAGTAATAAAGCGATTGAAAAATTCTGTTCTTCTTCTTGAATTGCTTTTTGGAGCATTTGCCGCAATTTTATTATCAGCCTGAATATCAACTTTTTGTTTTTTTATTTGATCTTTATTTTTTTCAATTTCGTAAGCAAGTTGTCGATATCTGAACGATTCTTTTTTATTGCCAAGTCCATCCTGAGCTTCGGCATTTCCAAGATAAGCAGGAATGAAATTGGGATATTTTTCTATTATGATGTTAAAATCGTTTATTGCATATTTATATTGCCCTAATGTGTTTTCGAGTATTGCTCTGCGAAAACGTGCTTCAACATTCGAAGAATCAAGTTCCAGAACACGTGTAAGATCAGAAAGAGCATTATTATTATCCCCAAGGTTTGTACGCAATAATCCTCGATTATAAAAAGCTAACGAACTCGTGTTATCAAGTTTTATTGCATAATCATAATCGCTCAATGCCTCACGAAAACGATTACGCTGAACATTGATAATTCCACGGTTAATATAATCGCCCGAATAAGTAGAATTGAGTTTAATAGCTTTTGAATAATCGGTATAAGCACCATCTAAATCATTTTTTTGCATACGCAACAAAGCCCTTGCACTCCATCCCACACTATTGGAGCTATCGAGTTCAATGAAGCGATTAAATGATTTTTCTGCCGCTAAAGTATCTTTCATGGCAAGTTGTAACCTTCCTTTTTCATAATGAAGAATATGAACTTTTGGGGTCATTTTCATATATTTATCCAAATCATCAAGAGCACCTTTAAAGTCTTCCATACGTTCCAATGCATCCATTCGGTTCATCAGCAAATTTAAATTGTCAGGACTGAATTCAAGTGCTTTGGAAAAATCTTTGGCAGCTTCTGCAAATTTACCAAGTTTGCGTAATGAAAACCCACGTACATAAAATGCCTGAGGCACAAATGGATTTCGTTCAATTGCTTCATCGGCATCGGCGAGCGCTCCCTGATAATCACCAAGTTGAATTTTGGCAATAGCTCGATACATATAAGGATCGGCGAGATAGGGTTTTATTTTTATAACCTGGTTAAAATACTGAATGGAAAGCACATAATCTTCAAAATACAACGCATTACGGCCTATGGTAAGAATTCTGTCAGTATTCCATTGCGCAAACAAAGGAAGAACCACTAAAATATATACGGATATAAAAAAGTATTTTTTCAATGAAATGTTTGTTTTGAAATATTTGTTATATGTTTCGTGTTGTGTGTTTCAGTTTATTTTTTTGTTGTTTTTAAATCTTAAAGTTTATTTGTCAGTTGTTCGTTGTCTGTTAACTGTTGCCTTAAGTCTTTTGTCCTTATTCTTTATTCTTTAATCTAATTTTAAATGACAAATTTAAAGCCATAAAGTTTAATTTAGAAAATAAAAACGCAAATAATTATATTTCTTACAATTATTTGCGTTTCATTTAACAAATTCATTCTTAATTCAAATCAATCGTCGTACGGATTGGTATCGCAATCGTAAGTTTTGTCAAATTCGAAAACATCATTTGGCGAATAACCCAACGATGAATCGTTTAATACTTTTTTCATATATAAAGCCCAGATAGGCAATGCCATAGCAGCACCCTGACCTTCAGCTATTCTATCGAAATGAATTGAACGGTCTTCGCCACCTACCCAAACCCCTGAAACTAGTGAAGGAGTGAATCCCATAAACCAACCATCGGAGTTATTTTGAGTTGTACCGGTTTTTCCTCCCATTTGCATTTTTAAACCATATTTGCTCCTAATTCTGCCACCTGTACCACCATCAACCACACTTCGCATCATAAATATCATTTTTGCAGCAGTAGTTTCACTAATAATTTCGTACATACGTGGCGTGAAATTAGCTATCACGTTACCATTAGAATCTTCAATTCTAGTAACGTAAAGTGGGTCAACACGTATTCCTTTGTTGGGAAAAGCAGTGTATGCGTCAACCATTTCAGCCACAGAAATTTCAGCTGGGCCTAAGCATAGTGATACGACAGGAGCGAGATAACCGCGAATACCAAAAGAACGCATCAGTTTTACCAACGATTCAGGAGTAAAAAGGCTCATAAGGTATGCAGAAATCCAGTTGTTAGAGTTAGCAAGCCCCCAACGCAATGTAACAGTTTCGCCAATTCGTGATTTTGAAGTATTTCGTGGTGTCCAAGGTCTGCCGGAACCATCGTTTAACGTAATAGGTCGGTTTACAGTTTTATCACAGGGCGACATTCCTTCTTCCATAGCCAAAGTGTAAAGATAAGGTTTTATAGTTGAACCAACCTGACGGCGTCCCATATTTACCATATCGTACTGAAAATGGGAAAAATCGGGACCTCCAACATACGCTTTTACAAAACCGCTTTTTGCATCCATCGACATAAAACCACATCGCAGAAAATGTTTGTTATAACGTATTGAATCGTATGGCGACATTACTTTATCTTCAAGTCCATCATAAGTAAACACCTGCATCTCAACAGGTTTATGAAATGCCAGTTCTATTTCCCTTTCTGACGCGCCGGCAGCTTTCATGCGGTAATATCTTTCCGATTGTTTTATTGCACGATTCATTATTGAACTAATTTCTTCCTGCGAAACATTTTTCGAGAATGGCGCATAACTTCTCCCCTTTTTTTCAGCAAAAAATGATTTTTGCAATTCCCTTAAATGTTCAATTACAGCCTCTTCTGCATATTTTTGCATACGCGAATCAATGGTAGTGTAAATTTTCAGACCATCAAGATAAATATTATATTTACTTCCATCGGGTTTACGGTTTTTTTCAAAAAAACCATAAAGTGGATTATTCTGCCACATCCATAAGTCTTCCTGATATTTTTGTTCCTGCCAGCTTGCATATTTATTTCGGTCGGGTTCTTTTGCTGTAAGTGTAAGTCGCAAATATTCTCTGAAATAGGGTGCCAAACCTGCTTTGTGATCAACTCTCTGGTATTTGAGTGTAAGTGGTAAATTTTTCAATGAATCGAATTCAGTTTCAGTAATCATATCTGCTTTACGCATTTGATTAAGAACCACATTACGTCGGTTTTTTGAACGTTCATTGTAACGAACAGGATTATAAAGAGAGGGATTTTTACACATACCTACCAAAGTAGCGGCTTCTTCAATTTTAAGTTTATCAGGGCTGGTACTGAAATAAACTTGTGCTGCAGATTTTATTCCTACTGCATTATTTAAAAATCCAAACTGATTTAAATACAAGGTAATAATTTCTTCCTTGGTGTACATTCGTTCAAGTTGAACAGAGATTACCCATTCAATAGGTTTCTGAAGCGCTCTTTCGAATACATTCGCTGCATCAGGCGAATAAAGTTGTTTAGCAAGTTGTTGTGTGATTGTACTTCCACCACCGGAACTTTTACGTCTGAAAATTCCACGAAGAATTAGAGCGCGTGAAAGTGCTTTACCATCAATGCCTGAATGTTCATAAAACCGGATATCTTCAGTTGCAATTAGTGCATTTATAACATGTGGCGAAATTTGATTGTAGTCAACTCTTACCCGGTTTTCTTCACTGCGCGAAAAACGTCCGAGTAACTGCATATCTGATGAATATATTTCAGTAGCATATTTATTAATCGGATTCTGAAGTTCATCGATAGGAGGAAGATAACCAACCCAACCTAATGAAATAAAGGTGAGCATCAGTACCAAAAGCAATAAACCTGAGGCAAAAATCCACCAAAACCATTTTAAAAATTTCGAACGAAAATTATTATTCAATCCCTTTTTATCCATATTTTGTTTTTGGTTATTGTTGGAGCAAATTTACAACTTTTTTTCAAGTAATTAAACCTTGAAAAAATAAGCATCTTTTTGTATCAAACTACTATTAAACTACCAATAATAAAATCTGAAATAATAAACCCATTATCGGTCAAATGATAATTGGATTGATATACATTTACATGACCTGACAATATAAAACTTTGTATGTTTTTTAAAAAAGATGTAACAAATTTTGGATTAAAATTTTGTTTTAAATAATTAATGTCAACACCTTCTGCTGTACGCAGTGAAACCATAATATAATCGTTGAGATTATCGGTTTCTGTAAGAACTTCTGTTTCGAAAAAGGGAAGATTTTCATTCAAAGCCTTTATCCATTTATCGATAGAAGCAATATTCCATTGACGAGATACCCCATTGTAAGAGTGTGCCGATGGACCTAATCCCAAATAATGTTCCTGGTGCCAGTATGCGCTGTTATGTAGGGAACGAAACCCGGGAAGTGCAAAATTAGAAATTTCGTATGTTTCATATCCGTTTTTACGCATTTTAAACAGCATTGAACTGTACATTTTATTCATTAAATCATCATTACATGGTATAATTTCTCCCCTTTTTTTCATAACATAAAGTGGTGTTCCTTCCTCGTAGGTTAGTCCATAAGCTGATATATGTTGTACATTCAAACTGAAAGCCACTTCAAGTTGTTTGTTCCATTGTTTTAGCGTTTGACCCGGTAAACCGTAAATTAAATCAATACTGATATTGTTGAATCCAAAGTTCTGAGCTCTCTTTACAGCCTCAATTGCTTCTCGAGCCGTATGTCTTCGATTCATAAGTTGCAAATCGGAGTCGGTAAACGATTGTATACCAATACTTAGACGGTTTACTGGTGTATGCCTCAATTTGTTGAGGAAATTTTCCGATAAATCATCAGGATTGGCTTCAAGAGTAATTTCAGCATTTGCATCAATTTTAAAATTATTGAAAATGTTTTCGAATATAATTTCTAATTCCTGTTTATTTAAAATACTTGGAGTACCTCCACCAAAATAAATTGTTTTAACATTTCCGCTAATATAATTGCTTCGTTGTTTAATCTCTTTACTTAATGCATTAACAAAGAATCCGGTAAGTTCAGGAGCTACACTTGTATAAAAATTACAGTATGTGCAACGTTTTTTACAGAAAGGAATATGTATATAAATGCCTGCCATATTTCTAATTATATAGAAAAATAGCCATATACAGTTAATGTATATGGCTACTTTTTTTGTCGGGGTAGCGGGATTCGAACCCACGACCCCCTGCTCCCAAAGCAGGTGCGCTAACCGGACTGCGCTACACCCCGAAATTTGTTTATTTGCGCGGGATTCCAACTTAGGACCCTCCCGATTTGAATCGATCGCTGATTGAACAGCGTTATTCCTTATTGCATTTTAAACGGCTGCAAAGGTAGTATTTTTTTTCTTTTCAACAAAATTAAATTTACATTTATCGGATAATTTTTCCAGATTTGTGTTTTACAAATATGGGGCTATTATTCAATTCAACTGTTTTACAGACAGTTGCGATGTTTTATTTTGCTTAATGAATAAAAATTTTAAAAAATAAATCACAATCATGTTAATAGAATAATTAGAGTTAGAAAAATAAAAAAAAGATTTTACTTCCTTTTTTCAAAAAATCAATTATATTTGAAAGTCGTATTGTAAGAAAGAATATTTACCTAAAAAATAAAAAAAAATATGAAAACAGAAAATGACGATTTTTTGGTTTATGACGAAGAAAACGCTGTAAAATTCATTTTGGATTTTCTTCCTGAAGAGGCAAAAAAAACAATTGATGAAACTAAAATTGAGTATGTACTCGATGTAATTTATGATTTTTATGAAGAAAACGGCCTAATTGAAGAAGATTCTGCCGAAGATGCAAGTATCGACGAAGAATTGATGTTCGAATACATTCAAAAATGTGCAAAAAAGGATAAAATTGACCTCAACGAAGAAGAAATTTCATTGATTCTTGATGGCGAATTTGAATATGGTCGTTCTTTAGGAATTTATCAGGAAGAATAGTTTCCATTTGTATTTTCACATCTATTGTCAATTTTTTTTAAATGTATTACCTGTTTTACGTATTCGTAAGGCTGTTAACTTTACTGCCTTTACGGGTGTTATATTTTATATCTGATTTATTGTATTATATCATATATTATATAGTCCAATACAGAAAAAAAATAGTAAGAAAAAATCTTATTGAAACGTTTCCTCAGAAAAATATTTCAGAAATAACGGTTATTGAGAAAAAATTTTATCGTTATTTTTGTGATTTGATTTTGGAAACACTGAAACAGATCAATATTTCTGATAAAGAATTAAAGCATCTTTTCAGTTTTAAAAATGTTGAGTTATTAATAGAAAATTACAATGTCGGACGAAGTATTTTCATAATGTCATCGCATTACTGCAATTGGGAAGTTTGTGCTTCACTTAATTTGCAACTACCGGCTGAAAAACCACTATATAATGTATATAAAAAGCTGAAAAACAAAAACTTCGATGCATTTATGCTAAAATTGCGAAGTCGTTATGGAGGTTTTAATTTGGAGAAGGATCTATTAATCAGAACACTGGTTGAATTGAAAAATTCTAAAAAGCAATTTTCAGTAGGAATGATTTCGGATCAATCGCCTCGAAGAAGTTCTAACAGATTACAGTTGAATTTTTTGGGACGCAAAACCTGGTTTTTCAGTGGCACTGAAATGCTTGCACGTAAATTCAGTATGCCAGTGTATTATGCCAAAATTAGCAGAATTAATCGCGGGTCGTATGAATGCGAAATTGTACCAGTTTGTTCTGATATTCAAAATTTTACTGATGGAGAAATTACACATAAATTTGCTTCTATCCTTGAAGAACAGATACTCAAAAATCCTGAATTTTGGCTTTGGTCGCACAAACGTTGGAAAAATTGAAACAAAAAATTTCAAATTAAAAGTTTCTCATTATTTAACATACTAACTTTAATTCTTAGTGCAAGAATTTTACATTTTTTTAGTGTACGAAATAGAGTTTGAAAACTATTTAAGATGATGAGAGTTTCTGTAATAATTTTAAACTGGAACGGAGAACGTTTCCTGAAACAATATTTACCTGTATTAATTAAATATACTCAACCTGAATTGGCAGAAATTGTTGTTGCAGACAATGGCTCGACAGACAATTCGCTATTGCTATTGCGAAATGATTTTCCTAATGTTCGGTTGATTACATTCGATAAAAATTATGGATTTGCTGAAGGTTACAACAAAGCATTGGATCAAACCGACACTGAATACACTGTGATTTTAAATTCAGATGTAGAAGTTACCCCTGAATGGCTTCTGCCAATGGTTGATTATATGGACAAAAATACAGATGTAGCAGCATGTCAGCCAAAAATTTTAGCTTTTTATGACCGTTCACGTTTTGAACATGCAGGTGCTGCAGGTGGTTTTATCGATATGTTTGGATTTCCGTTTTGTCGTGGTCGTGTTTTTACTGAAGTTGAAAAAGACACAAGGCAATATGATGATGTAAGCGATATTTTTTGGGCAAGTGGTGCTTGTTTGTTCATACGTACTGATGTTTTTAAAAAAGAAGGTGGTTTTGATGCTGATTTTTTTGCTCACATGGAAGAAATAGACCTTTGCTGGCGATTGAAAAACCGTGGTTATCGTATTAGTTGTGTACCACAAAGTGTTGTATATCATGTAGGAGGTGGAACACTTAATACTGAACATCCGCACAAAACCTATCTGAATTATCGAAACAATTTGCTAATGCTTTACAAGAATCTTCCTGCAAATAAATTGTGGATTGTGCTTATCGCCAGGTATTTTTTCGATTATATAGCAGCGCTGCAAATGTATGTTACCGGTAAAAAACCTAACGCATTAAGTGTACTGAGAGCCCGTTCGGATTTTGCAGTAATGAAACTTTTTTACAAGGAAAAAAGAAAAGAAAATCTTAGTAAATCAATAAAAAAAGATATTTCAGGTATATATAACGGGAGTATGGTTTTAGCACGATATATTTTTGGTAGAAATAAATTTTCGGAACTAAAAAACAAAATTTCTAAATAATAATTGTTAACACTATAATAATAAGCCGCCGGGATGTAAAAAACATTTTCCGGCTGTTTTTGTGAACAATACTTCGATTATTCCGTTATACATGCAGAAATTATAGTAAACAAAATATCAATTATAAAAAATAAACAACAAAATGGCAACAATAACATTTAAAGGATCGCCGGTAAACACCAACGGCAATTTACCTGAAAAAGGAACTCAGGCACCCGATTTCAAACTCGTAGGTGCAGGACTAAATGAAATAAGTCTTGCAGATTACAAAGGCAAGCGAGTAGTACTTAACATTTTTCCAAGCCTTGATACAGGAGTATGTGCAGCATCCGTACGCAATTTCAATAAATGGGTTTCAGGTCAAGAAAATACAGTAGTTATATGTGTTTCGAAAGACTTACCTTTTGCAATGAGTCGTTTTTGTGGGGCAGAGGGGCTTGATAACGTTATAACTGCATCTGATTTTCGTTATCATAATTTTGCAACCGATTACGGAGTATTAATGACAGACGGTCCTTTGGCAGGTTTGATGGCACGATCGGTTTTAGCAATTGATGAAACAGGCAAAGTAGTTTATACACAACTCGTTCCTGAAATTGTAGAAGAACCATCATACGATGTGAAATTTTAAAGTATAACATGCGGTTTTTCACAGAACCGAATGTTTATTATGTGTGAACTGAAAAGCCTTTGCTGAGAAGCAACAGGCTTTTTTTCGGTTTATCTTCAAATTTTTTTGCATACAATCAGCAAATTTTCATTTTTAAACCTTGATGCAAAAATATATACATCTCCTCCATCTTTTAATCCGGTTTTAGTACGTATTTCCTGAACATTTAGAGGAAAATTACGTACTGTAATATTGGCTTTAAAGAATTTTATTTTCAACGTTTTAATTACTTTTTTTGAGAATGGAATTACTTCTTCAATTCTGAATATTCTTCCCGGAAAGTTTTCGATAATTTGATCAGAAGTATAAAGATGAGTATTTATATCAAGTTTTTTGATTTCGAATTTATGGGTTAATATTTTGAAAGCACCAGCTTTTAAAATTGCATTGTTTGGTTCGTATAAATATTCGTTTATTTTTTCAGCGAAAAAAGCCTCTGTCCTGCTCTCATCTGTTATTTTAAAAACTAAAGATTGTTTTTCATTATTTTTATGCAAATTCGCAGCATTAATTAAAACAGATTGCACCCTTTTATTTTTTAGTAATAATAGAACTTCTTTACACTCGTTTTCAACAGCTAACACATGTACTTCAGATACATATTTCAGTTCTTTAATGGCGGCAGAAATATCTATAAGTGGTGAAAGCTTAATGAGCACGGTTGATGATTTCATGATTAATAAATGAACCATTTCAGCTACGTTGGGGGTACAATCGGCTACAAGTACGGTTTTACTGCCGGTGTTACTTCTTCGGGCAGGATCGAGGTAAACAAGATCAACTTTTTCTTTAATTTTTAAAATATAATCTTCAGCTTTTGAGCATATTACGTTTATATTTTTAGCATGTAAGGCTTCAAAGTTATGCACCACTATTCGGCATAATTCTTTATTATATTCAACAAAATTAGCCTGTTGAAAATTTTGGGAAATAAAATAACAATCGCAACCAAAACCTCCTGTAAGATCTATAAAAATTTTCCCTTTACATAATGCAGCTTTATAGCGTGCAGTAAGTTCGGAAGAGGTTTGTTCAAGCGAAATTTTGGAAGGATAGACAACATTTTCATTCGCATAAAAAGTAGGAATTTTATTTTTTATCTTTTTTCTTCCATCAATCTGCTGTATGGTAAAGGGCATATCAATATGAGGATAATGAGCTGATTTTAAAGCAAGTTTATGTGTATCAGCTTCAGAATTTTCCTGAATGAATTTCTTGGTTTCGTCAGTTATTTTCATCAATTTAAAAAAATGATTTTGCAGAATTGTAAAAAAGCAGTATTTTTGTGCCGGGTAAGTGCTGCACGACCAGCTCCCTTCAAACTCCCCCAGGGCCTGACCGCAGCAAGGGTAGAAGGTTGTAGCGGTGCGATGCAGAGGGCTTACCCTTCTGCCTCTTTAGCTCAGCTGGCCAGAGCACGTGATTTGTAATCTCGGGGTCGTTGGTTCGAATCCGACAAGAGGCTCAAAAACGTTTCCGGATGAATATCAGGAAACGTTTTTTTATAAATTTTTGATTAATTTGTCAGCAGAATATTCCGATGTTTTTGCCCACATTTCCTCCATTCTTAACCATAAATTATCAAGCACCTCATTTTTATCATTTACAAAAAATTCAGCTCCATAACCTTCAAGTTTTTCGAAAAATACTTTTAATGTTAACTGATTTATATCAAAAGCGGGCTGATACATTTTCTTTTTCGAATGATCGTTGAAAACTTCAATTATCATTTCTACCTCAACAAGGCGATTCAAAATTTGATGAAGCAGCCTTATCGGAAGCTTATAATCTTTGGCAATTTGTTGTGAAGATAATGGAGGTAATTTTTCCTCAAATCGTTTAACCAAAATATATGTGACATAAAGTGTTAAATAATTTTTGTAACGCGTACTTATATTATTTGTATCAATCTCAAAATCATAATGCCTCATATTTTGAGCTGCATAAGAAATTTCGGCACCGAGTAAAACTATCAGGCATGAAATCTGTAACCAGAGTAATAAAAGCGGAATGGCTGCAAAACCTCCGTAAACTACATTGTAGCGCGATAAATAGACCTGTCCGTTAATGTAAATAACCTGAAAAAACTGAAATGCAGTTCCTGCAATAACTCCCGCTGTAAGTGCATTTGAGAATTTCACCCTTGTGTTAGGTATAAACATGTACATCACTGTAAAAATTACCCAGTTTACAAAATAAGGGGAGAATTTTACGCTGAACCGCATTACGGGATTAATCAAATTTGAAAATATAGATTGTGAAAGTGCTGTATTAATATAAATGGAAAGACCATTCGAAAAAACAATCAGTATCGGGATAATGAACATAGCCGAGAAATAAATAGAAAATTGACGAGGAACCGAACGAGATTTTTTTACCTGCCAAATGCTGTTAAAAGCATCTTCAACCTGAATAAAAAAATTCATTACCGACCATATCAGAACTATTAATCCCACACCTATAAATATTCCACTTTTTGTGGTATCGAGGTACCTTCCTACAGCTCCTATAACTTCCGGTATTAAGTCAGCTTGTGCTACAAAGGTTTCAGCAAGTGAATCCTCAATCATTTTATCGATTTCGAAGCCTCTTCCTATTCCTACTAAAAGTGCAAGCATTGGTACTATTGCAAACAAAATAGAATATGTTAGTGCCGATGCCTTAATATTAAGTTTATTGTTTGAATATTCACGAATGGCGAGAATTACTATTTTTACTAACCTGTATAATAATTTTTTTCCACGCGACAACTCATTTTCCGTTATATGCCAGATATCATATCCAAAAAACTTACCTATATGTGTAAAAAATTGTACGATTTTGCTCATTGTAGGACATTTTTTCAGGTAGAAAAATTTTTATTTTTTTTCTTAAAAAGTTTCAGAATATTTTAGTTTTTCGTATTGTGTAAAGGTTTAAATATAAAATAATTATACACTAAAAAAAAGAATTTCAGTTTCCATATTGGGATTAAAAAAAACAGTAAACCTGTAAGCCGGGTTCTGTACGTAGCTTACGCAACGTGTTTGTCATTTATCTGGGATAAATGTCACCATTTACCTCAAGCAATCTACCCCCCAGCATCGGACGAGCAGCCCTACTGCGCCGGTATATTTGATCTTGCAACCCATAAGGTGTACGGCTATTTCCGTTGCCGGAAATACCGGTAGGCTCTTACCCTACCTTTTCACCCTTATCTCGCCAAAAGCGAGACGGTTATTTTCTGTTACACTACTTTGCTCTCACGAACAACTTCCCGTTAGGAAGTATGGTGCTCTGTGTTGCCCGGACTTTCCTCATTACCATTTAAGTAACGCGACAAACCGGTTTACTGTCTGATTACAAAGATACGAAATATTAAAAAATAAATATCAACATTAGCTGTATTATAACTTAAATACAATCAAGAATCAGGCAATAAAAAATGTAAAAATAAAATATTGCTTATTGTACTCAATAAAAATCAAAAGAGCAACCCTATTATGAGTTGCTCTTCAATAATTTTCAAAAAAAAATTTAATCTAGATAAGTTTCTCAATCTGACTCAGATTTTTTGCAATATCTTCTTCAGAGAGTGAGTAATTTATCAAATCGCCGGCTAAATATTGATCATATGCACTCATATCAACCAATCCATGTCCTGAAAGATTAAAAAGAATTGTTTTTTGGGTTCCTTCTTCTTTTGCTTTCTTGGCTTCGTTGATAACTGCAGCAATAGCATGAGCCGATTCCGGTGCAGGCACTATACCTTCAGTTTGAGCGAAAAGCACACCGGCATTAAATGAATCTAATTGTTCGATATCTACTGCTTCTATTAACCCATCTTTTAAAAGCTGACTTACAAGCGTACCTGCGCCATGATAACGCAATCCACCTGCATGTATATGTGCTGGTGCAAAATTATGTCCCAAAGTAAACATTGGAATCAGTGGAGTATAGCCTGCTTCGTCGCCAAAATCGTACTGAAAAACTCCTCTTGTGAGTTTTGGACAGGATGAGGGTTCAGCTGAAACGAAACGTGTTTTTTTACCATCTTTAATATTATGACGCAAAAATGGGAATGAAATTCCGGAAAAATTGGAACCACCCCCAAAACAACCAATTACTACATCGGGATATTCACCTGCCATGGCCATTTGTTTTTCGGCTTCGAGGCCAATTATGGTTTGATGCAGCGACACATGATTGAGTACACTACCCAAAGTATAACGACAATTGGGTGTGCTCATGGCTAGTTCGATAGCTTCAGAAATTGCCGTACCAAGACTACCTTGGTAATTAGGATGTTCGGTGATAATTTTTCGTCCTGCCTTGGTTGACATACTTGGCGAAGGAATAACCTGAGCTCCCCAGGTTTGCATCAATGAACGACGATATGGTTTTTGCTCGTAACTTACCTTAACCATATAAACAGCCAATTCAAGCCCGAAAGTTTTGGTGGCAAATGCAAGGGCTGTTCCCCATTGACCGGCTCCGGTTTCAGTAGTAATGTTAGTTATACCTTGTATTTTATTATAATAAGCCTGTGGTAGTGCCGAATTTAGTTTATGTGAACCAACGGGACTAACACTTTCATTTTTAAAATAAATATGTGCAGGAGTATCGAGCGCTTTTTCGAGATTATAGGCACGTACCAAAGGCGAAGGACGATAAATTTTGTAGCGATCTCGTACTTCCTCAGGAATTTCAATCCAAACATCGGTCTGATTCATTTCCTGACGGCAAAGTTCTTCAGCAAAAATTGGGAACAAATCCTCAGCTTTCATTGGTTGTTTAGTTCCCGGATGAATCATTGGAAGTGGTTTATTAGGCATTTCAGCCTGGATGTTATACCAGTGTGTAGGTAATTCACACTCCGGTAGAAGAAATTTTTTCTGTTTATCCATGATTATTAATTTTAAATATTATTGTTAGTAGTGATTTTTATTCTTAAAAAATAAAAAAGCCTGTGTTAATTTAACAACAGGCTGTAAATTTTAACTCAAAAAATAATGGTATGTAGCAACCTGCCGTAATCAACTAAGAATACTGCCAGCGCCACCAACCAAAATTTTGTAAATTGAATGATTTCATTTTATAAATTAATTTGATGCAAAGATAGCAATTTATGCAACAAATCAAAATAAAAATGATAAAAATATTTACAAGATGAAAGAAATCATTTATTTCCAAATATTTGAATTAAAACAACTTCACTAAAGAATTAAATAAATTATTGTATTTTTGCAGTAAACAAAATTGATAAATTAGAATAGAAGAATGATACAATCGATGACGGGCTTTGGAAAAGCCTTTTGTGAATACGGTAACAAGAAAATTGTAATCGAAATTAAATCGCTTAATAGTAAGCAATGCGATATTTCAACAAGAATTTCAGCTACTTACCGCGAAAAAGAAATAGAAATCCGAAATGAAATTTCACAGCAACTTGAAAGAGGAAAAATTGATTTTCTGCTTTACATTGACAATAACAGTAAAGATGTTTCAACACAAATTAATCAATCAGTAATAGCTTCATATTATCAACAGATAAATCAAATTTCGAATGAACTCGGAATCCCTGTTCCTGAAAACTGGTTTGAAGTTTTACTACGAATGCCTGATACGCTTAAAACTGATACAGCCGACCTTGAACAAGAAGAATGGACTGAAATTTTAAAAGGAATCTCAGCGGCTATCAGTGAACTAAAAAATTTCAGAATTCAGGAAGGAAAATCACTCGAGAAGGTTTTTATAGATAAAATAGAAAAAATAGGAAGTTTACTTGATCAGATTGCTCCTTATGAAAACGAAAGAGTTGAAAAAATTAAAGCAAGACTGGAAGAAAATCTTCAGAATTTATCAGACAAAATTGAAATCGACACAAATCGGCTTGAACAGGAATTGATTTTCTACATTGAAAAACTTGATATAAATGAAGAAAAAATAAGACTGCGTACACATCTCAATTATTTTATCGAAACCATGCAACACGAAAAATCGCCGGGCAAAAAACTTGGTTTCATTGCACAGGAAATAGGCAGAGAAATTAACACACTTGGTTCAAAATCAAATCACAGCGAAATGCAAAAAATCGTAGTGCTGATGAAAGATGAACTGGAGCAAATTAAAGAACAAATTTTAAATGTATTATAAATTATGTCGGGAAAACTGATTATTCTTTCAGCACCTTCCGGTTCGGGTAAAAGTACCATTATAAAGTACTTACTTACAAAAATACCCCATCTTGAGTTTTCAATTTCGGCTACCAGTCGTGCTCCTCGCGGAAAGGAAAAAAACGGTGTCGAGTATTATTTTATGTCGGCAGAAGAATTCAGAGAACATATCAGAAATAATGATTTGATAGAATACGAAGAAGTTTACCCCGGTTGTTTTTACGGCACATTACATTCAGAAATTGACCGTATTTCTGCTAAAGGCAATCATATAATTTTTGATGTTGATGTGCTTGGAGGATTGAATATCAAAAAACAGTTTGGCAAGCGTGCTTTAGCGCTCTTTATTGCTCCTCCTGATATAGAAACTTTGCACGAACGTTTAATTCGTCGAGGTACTGAATCGCCCGAAATGATAGCTGAACGAATAAAAAAAGCAGATTACGAACTAAAATATGCTACTTTATTCGATAAAATAATTGTAAACGATGTACTTGAAAAAGCGCGCACCGAAGCGCTGAATGAAATAAATAAGTTTTTGTCTGAACAAGAATAAGCTTAAAGCTCGAGTATTGAAACTTTTAAATCTTCAAGATCGGGAGTTTCGTGTGTAGCCCACAAAACTATTGGTTTGTATCTATTGATGTATTCACTTAACAGTTTTAAAACTGTTTTTTTCATTGCATCATCAAGTCCATTCAAGGGCTCGTCAAGTAACAGCACGTCAGGAAAAGCAAGTAATGCTCTGATAAGATTTACACGTTGCAATTGTCCTCCACTTAATTCTTGGGGCATTTTTTGTAAATGATCCGCCATTTGAGTTTCTGTTACATAATAATCAAAAAATTCAATTGTTTTTTCTTTGTCAGAATTATTTGAGAGTGTATATTGAATATTTTGATGTGCATTTAACCACGGAAGAAGTCGTACATCTTGAAAAGAAAAACCATAGCTATGAACATTTTTCCGTTCAATATTCCCTTTAGCCGGATTAACAAGTGCAGAAACTAACCTCAACAAGGTAGTTTTTCCACGCCCTGAAGGTGCTTTAATTAAATATATTTCTCCTGATAAAAAATCATAGCTGAAATTATCAAAAACTTTCTGATCGCCGAAACGAACATAAATATTCTTTAATTTAATAAACTTATCGTCCGTTTTTTGAAGAAAAAACCGAGCATGTTTCTTATAATGAGGTTCAACAAAAAACTTTGCGAAGTTAAGTTTAGATATTTGTTTGAATGTTATATCAAATAAATAACTTACAGCAACAGCTATAATTGTCCATGCAATTACTTCAGAAATATTGATAAAAGCCTGAGCTGTTTTCATGCTACTTCCGATTCCACGCATTGGCTGTGAAAGAACTTCCCCAATAATTACCGCTCTCCAACCAAAGCCCATAGCAGAACTAATTCCGCCAAAAATTATCGGTTTGGCTGTTGGTAAATAAATAGTTAAAAAGCGAGTAATTGGTGTTTTCCCAAACACCCTTGCCATCTCTGTAAGTTTTTTATCGGTAAGTTCAAAACCATCGAGCATGCTTTGGTAAATTACCGGAAACATAGTAATTATGGCAATGAAAACAGGAAGAAATTCAGGTGAAAACCATATTAACGCAACCAAAACAAGCGAAATAACAGGTATGGACCTGAAAAATACTATAAAAGGATGAAGAAAAGATTTCAGAAACGGTGAAAAAGCCGCAGAAATACTCAAAGCCAGAGCTAATAAAGCAGCAAAGGTAAAACCTGCCATTCCACGTAATACGGTAATTCCAGTGGCAGCATAAAAGTCCGGTTTTGAAAATAAATCAAAAATTTGTTTCAGTAGATCAGCTAAACCCGGAAAAATTTTTGGAAAACCAATGGCACGCGAAATAATTTCCCAAGCTGCAAGCATTACACAGATTGCTGCAAAAAAGGGAAAATATTTTTTCAGGCTTTTCATTTTTTAATTCGTTTTATAAATAAAATCTTTGTCGGGAAATTTGCCTCCAACACTACGCTTGTCATATTCCAAAAATATATCGAGATAATGTAATAACTCATGCTCGACAGCAAATGCAGCAATATAACGGATGTTGCAAAGTGGCAGCGAAATTCGAGCCGTTTCAACATTGGGGAGTATATGCAACTGTACAGCAAGTTGTGCAGCTTCTTCTGGATAATTGTTAATGTAGTTACAACTTGTTCGATATTCTTCAGCAATTTTGCCAGTAGTATCAGGAAATTTTTCGGAGAATTTACTGTTTACCAAAAATGCTGTCTGTACAAAAATATCGCGTTCGGCATTATCCACAAAATCTACGCAACTAATTTCGCTCACAATTTTAATAGCTGAATCTCTTGCAATAAGAATACTAACGACAGGTTCGGATAAAACAGCAGTTTTGACTTTGTGTTGTAAAAGTGCCTGAGCCACATCGGCATTTGCAGTAAAACGATAGTTTATTCGGACATTTTTAATATTTTTTTGTTCAAGGAGATTTCTGAATAATATATCGGGTGTAACACCCTGTCCAAATACTGCAGTTTCGATATTTTTAAGTTTTTCAAGCGAATTAATAGCGGGATCATTAGTAAGTAAATATAGTGTTCCCCACACGGGACAGGCTATCATTTTATAATCTAAGCCTTTATTGTATAAATTTACAGCCATTACTGTTGGAAGTACTGCAAAATCAACTTCACCACGCATCATAAGTGACTGTATTTGCTGCGGTTCGTTTTTTATGATAAATTCCACTTTGCGTCCGTTAATTACAGAAACATCGTTCATCATTTTCATAAA
>CAZDSY010000050.1:0-19942 GCA_964508285.1 uncultured Paludibacter sp. | reverse complement strand
GTAGATGTAGCTTATTCAGCAGAAGAAGCACTTAAAAAAGACCTGAGTGTATATAATCTATTATTACTCGATGTGATGATGGGTGAAATTTCCGGTTTTAAAATGGCCAGAATGTTGCGCGATAATCCTAAAACCGAGCGCATTCCTGTAATTTTTCTTACGGCAAAAGATACCGAAAATGACAAACTTACCGGCTTTAACATTGGTGCCGACGATTATATTTCGAAACCATTTTCGATACGTGAAGTTATTGCCCGTGTAAAAGTGGTTTTACGAAGACTTGATGCAGGTAAAGAGACAGAAAATGAAGAAAAAATAATTGAACATGAACAACTGAAAATGAATCTGAATAACAAAAAAGTTTTTCTTAACAATCAGGAAGTTGCCTTTACCAAAAAAGAATTCGAAATACTGAAACTTTTTTTAGAAAACAAAAACAGAGTTTTTTCGCGCGAAGAAATGTTATCACGTGTATGGTCCGATGAAGTAATTGTGCTCGATCGAACTATAGATGTTAATATAACACGCCTCCGTAAAAAAATTGGTCAGTACGGTAAAAACATAGTAACACGACTTGGTTACGGTTACAGTTTCGAAAGCTAATGTTCCAAAAACTTTTACATTTAAATGATTAAAATTGTATTGTGAGTATAGGTAAACGCCGAAATTTTATGAAAATTAACCGCAGACTTTTTCTGTATTTTTTTAGTACATTCTTTATAATGTTTGCTGTTATTTCCTTTTTTCAGTACGAAAGAGAGAAAAATTTCCGCACCGAACAACTCGATTTATTATTGTCAACCTATAACAAAACAATTCATAATTTCATTACTGAAAACAGTTGGACTTATGAAAGCCTAATGCAATTGATGGCTGTATTCCCTGATAGTAATTTACGTGTTACAATCATCGATTTCGAAGGAAATGTTTTGTTTGATAATACTATAGATAAAGATGTAAAACTTGAAAACCACCTTACGCGTCCAGAAATTCAATTAGCAAAAACGCATCAAACAGGTAAAGTAATACGATTCTCTTCAACAAAAGGGAAAGATTTTTATTACTTGGCACAACTTTTTAATGAATATTATATTCGGAGTGCCATGCCGTACAATCTGAATTTAAGCAGCATGTTGAAAGCCAATACCTTTTTTCTCTATTTTATGGCTTTTATTCTTATTGTTGCTGTTTTCGCATTGTTTTTTATCTCCAAAAATTTCAGCGATTCCATTGACAGATTAAAAATATTTACTCAAAATGCTGAGAAGGGAAATATACCCGATGCTGCCATTAAATTTCCCCGCGATGAATTAGGCGAAATCAGCAATAATATTGTTCATCTTTATAAACGAATGCTCAGGGCTAATGAAGCTGTACATGCAGAACGCGAAAAATTGATAAAGCATTTACAGATTTCACAGGAAGGATTGGGTATTTTTTCACCCGATAAGAAGGAAATTCTAGCCAATGCCCATTTTATTCAGTACACAAGCATTCTTTCCGACCATGAATCCGATTCGTCCGATGCAATTTTTTCTCTTCCGGAATTCGATGAAATCAATAGTTTTATCGACGAGAGTATGAAAGACGATCGCCTTACTCGTAAACGTGCAAAAATTGAAAAAAACGGTCGGGTTTTCATGGTACGTTGCATAGTTTTCCAGGATAATACCTTTGAAATCTCTATTAATGATATAACCGTACAGGAAAGAGAAAATGAACTTAAACGTCATCTAACACAGAATATTTCTCATGAATTAAAAACACCAGTAAGTAGCATTCTGGGTTATATGGAAAGTATTCTTTCCAATCCTGATATTGATGAGGAGCGGAAAAAATTTTTTATTGAACGTTCGTTTCAGCAGGCGCAAAGACTTAGTGCATTGCTTCAGGATATTTCTACTTTAAATAAAATGGACGAAGCCCGAAAACTTTTTGAAAAAGAATCATGCGATATTTCGTCTATTATTGAGGATGTTCTATTTGATGTTCATTTGCAACTTGAGCAAAAAAACTTTACAGTTCTGAAAAATTTTAATTCTACTTTACCGGTGCAAGGAAATCGGTCGCTTCTATATTCAATTTTTCGAAATCTTACAGATAATGCACTCGCTTATGCAGGCGAAAATTTAACCATTGATATTAGTTGCTATCGCGAAGATGAACATTATTATTACTTTTCATTTTCCGACAACGGAGTTGGGATATTAGAAGAACATTTAAATCGAATTTTCGAACGGTTTTATCGAGTTGACAAAGGTCGTAGTCGGAAAATGGGTGGAACCGGTTTGGGACTTTCAATTGTAAAAAATGCCGTAGCATTCCATAAAGGCAGTATTTCTGCGAAATCTTCACCGGCTGGTGGTTTGAGTTTTGTTTTTTCTATCCGAAAATTTTAGCTCAGTATTATCTTTATACTTTTTTCTTTAACAGCTTATCATTTAATTTGAGAAATCGTATATAAAAAATATATAATTTTATCGAAATCAAATTTAAATGACTTTCCTCCTTTAAAAATCGATTTTTTTATTTTTATCCAGGAATGAATTTTCATTTCAAAATGAAAATTTTTGTTCAATAAATCTTTCATTTTGAAATTAATTCTAACAAAATGAGCTTTTTTAATTTGCTCGGTTTTCTGTCAGTTTAATTTGATTATCTTTGTATCAGCAATATTATAAATAATTTATTGATATGAAATTTACAAAAATGCACGGAACCGGCAACGATTATATTTATGTTAATGGTTTCATTGAAGTAATTGATAATCCTTCTGAGTTTGCTATCAAATACAGCGACCGTCATAAAGGTATTGGTTCTGATGGGCTTGTTTTAATCTTACCTTCTGAAACCTGTGATTTTCGTATGCGAATGTTTAATGCCGATGGTTCAGAATCGGAAATGTGTGGAAATGCTTCACGTTGTATTGGCAAATATGTGTATGATAAGGGTATGACTACTAAAACGGAAGTAACGCTAGAAACCCTTGCCGGTGTTAAAGTGCTTAAACTCTTTCTGGGAGCTGATGGAAAAGTTGATACTGTAACCGTTGATATGGGCGAACCTATTTTAGTAGCGTCCGAAATTCCTACTGTTTTTGAAGGTGAAATGCTTATAAACAAACCAGTGGAATTTAATAATCAAATAAGTTATAACATTACCGGAGTTTCAATGGGTAACCCGCATGCAGTTATTTTTACTAAAAAAATCGATAAGCTAAATTTACCCAATATAGGACCGGTTATTGAAAATGCTCCAATATTTCCCCGACGTACCAATACTGAATTTATCGAAGTTGTAACATCCGATTTTATAAAAATGAGAGTTTGGGAACGTGGTTCCGGTGAAACTATGGCTTGTGGTACAGGTGCATGTGCATCTGTTGTTGCAGGTGTGCTCAATGGGTTAACGAAACGTAAAACTACTGTAGAATTACTGGGAGGTAATTTGCAAATAGAGTGGAATGAGGCGGATAACCATGTTTATCTTACAGGAGAAGCAGTAACGGTATTCGAAGGGGAAATCTAAGTTTTATAAATTCACTTTATGCTAATTCACTATTTACCATTTCACTAATCACTAATTATTAATATCCCGCAGTCACAAATTAAAAAACTAAAAATAAAAGATGGCACTTATAAACGATAATTTTATTAAAATTCCGGCAACTTATTTGTTTTCTGAAATAGCACGACGAGTAACAGCACACAAACAAGCTCAGCCCGATGCTGATATAATTCGTATGGGTATTGGCGACGTTAGTTTACCATTGCCCGATGTTTCGGTAGATGCAATGATTAAAGCTGCAGAAGAACAACGACATGCAGAAACATTCAGAGGTTACGGTCCTGAGCAAGGTTATGCTTTTCTTCGCGATGCAATTGTATTAAACGACTTTGTCTCTCACGGAATAGATATTGCTGAAGATGAAATATTTGTTAGTGATGGAGCCAAAAGCGATACAGGTAATATAGGTGATATTTTCAGTGTAAATAATCGTGTGGCAATAACCGATCCGAGTTATCCGGTTTATGTTGATACCAACGCGATGGCTGGTCGTGCCGGAGAGCCAAACGAACGTAACGAATGGAGTAATTTAGTATATTTACCTTGTAATGAATCAAATAATTTTGTGCCACAACTTCCAAACGTAAAAGTTGATTTGATATATCTTTGCTATCCAAATAATCCTACAGGTACAACACTTACAAAAGATCAATTGGCGGTTTGGGTAAATTATGCTCGCGAAAACGGTTCTGTTATTTTATTTGATGCTGCTTACGAAGCTTTTATTACAGAAGATAATGTACCACACAGTATTTACGAAATTGAAGGTGCTAAAGATGTTGCAATTGAATTCCGCAGTTTCTCGAAAACAGCGGGATTTACCGGAACGAGATGTGGTTACACTGTAGTTCCAAAAACATTAATGGGTTTAGCAGCAAATGGCGAAAAAGTTATGCTGAATAAATTATGGAATCGACGTCATACCACTAAATTCAACGGAACATCGTATGTTGTTCAACGTGCAGCTGAAGCAACATATACTGTAGAAGGTAAAAAACAGGTGAGAGCACTCATTGATTATTATATGGAAAATGCACGCATTATTCGCGAAAGTTTGATAAAAGGTGGTTTTACGGTTTATGGAGGTGTTAACGCTCCATATATCTGGGCAAAAGCGCCTGAAAATATGAGTAGCTGGGATTACTTTGATTATTTGTTAGTTCAAAAAAATATCGTAACCACACCGGGTGCAGGATTTGGTGCCAGTGGCGAAGGTTTTGTTCGTTTTTCTGCATTTGGCAGTCGTGAAAATACTATAAGAGCAATGAAGCGACTCGAATAATTCTGAAATTTTGCTTAACTTTAAAATCGAAATTTAAAAAACATAAACTCACATAATTAATTTATGCAACACGACGAAAAACCTCAGGGACTTCCTGAAAATGCCTATCGCGAACTGAACGAAGGAGAGGAATACAAGCCGGTTATGCCTGCAGGAAACAAATTTCCGGAAATTACACCATGGTCGTTGGGTATGGGACTTTTGATGGCTGTAATTTTTTCAGCAGCAGCAGCTTATTCGGGACTTAAAATCGGTCAGGTTTTTGAAGCTGCCATTCCCATTTCAATTATTGCAGTAGGAGCTTCTGCAGCAGCAAGAAAAAAAGGCGCACTCGGTCAAAACGTTATTATTCAGTCAATCGGAGCATCGTCTGGAGTTATTGTGGCAGGAGCCATTTTTACTATCCCGGGTCTTTACATTTTACAGGCGAAATATCCTGATATTCAGATTGACTTTTGGCAAATATTTTTTTCATCGTTATTGGGAGGTTTTCTTGGAATACTTTTTTTAATTCCTTTCCGTAAATATTTTGTTAAAGATATGCATGGTAAACTGCCATTTCCGGAAGCTACTGCAACAACTGAAATTCTTATGACAGGTGAAAAAGGAGGAAGTCAGGCAAAATTACTTATTATTAGCGGGTTAATTGGTGGTTTATTTGATTTTTGTTTTTCTGCATTCAGGCTCTTTAGCGAAGAAGTTACTTCTCGAATTGTACCTCTTGGCGCTATGCTTGCCGATAAAGCTAAAATGGTGCTTAAATTCAATGTAAGCGCGCTTATATTCAGTTTCGGATATTTGGTTGGTTTGCGTTATGCGTTGATTATTACGGTTGGATCATTACTCTCGTGGTGGGTGCTCATTCCGCTTGTTAATGAAATTGGAGCACTCTCAGCAGGATTAAGTAGTGGTATAAATCCGTTTGCGGCTATGTCAGCAGAAGATATTTTTCGTCAGTATGTTCGACCAATTGGTATTGGGGCTATTGCGATGGCGGGAATTATAGGTATTATTAAATCGTCAGGAGTAATTAGCAGTGCTTTTAAACTTGCCTTTGGTATTGGTGGAAAAACACACGCTGAAGTTAAAGTAGAACGAACACAAAGAGACTTAAAAATGTCATTTGTAATGCTTTTTCTTTTTCTTACTTTAGTTGCTGTATTTGTTTTCTTACTAATTGGTGTGAAAATAACATTACTCCAGGCTGCCATAGCTCTCCTTACAGTTTTGATAATCTCGTTTCTTTTTACGACTGTAGCTGCCAATGCTATTGCTATAGTTGGTTCAAATCCGGTTTCTGGTATGACATTGATGACACTTATTCTATCTTCGGTAGTTCTTGTTTCAGTTGGATTAAAAGGATGGCAAGGAATGGTTAGCGCGTTGATAATAGGTGGTATTGTTTGTACAGCTTTATCGATGGCAGGTGGATTTATCACTGATTTGAAAGTTGGTTATTGGTTAGGAAGTACGCCTGCAAAACAGCAATCATATAAATTTCTCGGAACGCTGGTATCGGCAGCCACAGTAGGAATAGTGATTTTTATATTAAATAAAGCCTACGGTTTTGTACAATCGCCTGCATATCCAAATCCAATGACAGCACCTCAGGCAAATGCTATGGCTGCAATTATTGAACCTTTAATGTCGGGTACAGGTGTAAGTTGGCTGCTTTTAGGGGTTGGAGCTGTGATATCAGTCTTAATTAATTGGCTTAAAATTTCACCGCTTGCTTTTGCTCTCGGTATGTTTATACCGCTTCCGCTAAATACTCCGCTTGTAGTTGGAGGATTGCTGAATCACTGGTTTGCTAATAGTTCTAAAAATAAGAAATTATCAAATGCACGCTTGCAAAGAGGAATTTTGATTTCATCAGGATTTATTGCAGGAGCGGCTTTATTTGGTGTTTTAGGTGCGTTTATCATTTTCTTTACCGGTGATGGTGAGGTGCTTAACCTAAATGTTTGGAAAGATCCACATGGTATTGGCGCTCAAATTGCAGCAATTGTTGCGTTCCTTGGATTATTGGCTTATTTTGTTTGGGAATCGTTCAGAGCGAAGGAAGAGGATTGATATAGAATAGTAATTTTGTATTCATATAAACGGGAACCGACTTTATTTGGTTCCCGTTTTTAATTTTTATTTAATCAACTTTAACCCATCAAATGCTGATTTATCATTTTGGCGAAGCGTAAGAGCATGGTTAAACAAAACTTTTGCTTCGTTTGTTTTGCCTAAATTCAGTTTTGTCCATGCAAGCATAATTACAGAATCATAATCAAGTGGGTAAAGGTTTACTACTTTTTCAAAAAGTCTGTTTGATGAAATATAATCCTTTCTGTTGTAATATATTACTCCTAACCAATAATTAGCAATAGAGTTTTGCGGATCAATTTTTAAAATCTCAAGATATTGATCTTCAACTTTATCCCATTTTTCGAGGGCACTTAATGGTTTTATACAACCAAATTTTGCTTCAATTGCATAGGGTTTTAATACAATTGCTTTTTGGTAATATTTTAATGATTCACTATAATTTTTTGATAAATAAAATAACCAACCAAGTCTGATATTAATAAAATAATCGTTGGCAGAATAAATACCTACCAATTCTTTTATCGCTCCAGTGTAGTTTGCTGTTTTTTCAAATTCATAACTTTTGTAAAAAGCTGTGCTGTATTTATTTGTTTGTGCATTTAAATTATAAAAACCTGCAAGCAAAACAATTAATAAAATTTTTTTTAAAGTTTCCATATAATACCTCCTGTTATCGAGTGTTGATTGTAACGATACAAAGTTTCAACCACTTCCTTTCTGTTATAAGTATAGTTGGCGGATAAAATCATTTTTTTGTTTAAGTATACAAAAGAAGTAATGCCTGTACGAAATACCGTCGGGTCATACGAATTGTAAAAATAAATTCCATTAAGGTCAGCAAAGTTATTCAAATAACCTAAAGTTACATTTGCTTCAGCCCAAATTTTTTTAACTACAAATGCACCGGCTGTTTGCTGAAATATTACTCTATTGTAGCTATAATCGTTCATGTAAAAGACAGAACTTTTCAGGTAAGGAAATAATTTGCCCGGCAATGCAACACCAAATTGTGTGCCTATTTGTGTAACTTTACCAAATTCAGTATTAAAAATCGAAGCACTTGCAGAGACATCATAACGATGTATGTTTTGCTGAATCTTACCGAAAAATAAATTTCCTGGATAATTGTTTTGTTCTGTTTCGTTTTTTACAAACGTATTGATATAATGATAGCCTCCGCTCAGATAGGTTTTAGGGGTAAGTGAATAAGTCAGCAATCCAAAATATTCGTTTTGTTTAAGTTGTACTGTTTCATAATCTAAATCCTGCCTGAAATTAGCATAAGTCTGATACAAATTAAGTCTGTAGCTTAGTTGTGAATTAATCCCTCCTCGATAATAATTTGCTCCTGTACGTAATGGATAATCACTTATTTTATAATTGTATTCTACATCGAGCACATCAACTGGTTTAAATGCATTTAATTTGAAATATTTTTTTGTTTCATCCGAGAATTTTTCCGCATAATATCTTGCATAAGCGCTATTGCCTGTATTTAATCCCGAATAATAAAGATAAAGCAGGGTAGTTTCATCAGTTTTGTCAAATTCATAAGCTTTTTCGTAATGTTTCATAGCATTAAAATAGTTCCTTTTCATATACCATGCGTAACCTAATCGCTGACGTAACCATTTGAAATCAATATTATTAGCAATTGCGTTATTACTATATTCAATTAATTCATCCCATTTGCCATAATAATAAAGAGAGTATGTTATGCTATCGGTTTTTGCAAGTTCGTTTTGCGCAAAAACAAACGTAGTTGTCAGAAGTACAAAGTTTAGAAAAAGTAATTTTCGCATTCCACTTTAATTTTAATATTATTTTTTTGATATTCAAATTCTTTCAATCCGTTACTATTCACTTTTATTTTACTTTCACTAAGTTTTTCTGATTTTTTTCCTGTCAATTTCTCGATTTTTGTAGTGATATAATAGTCTCCGTTTCCGGGAATAACTTCAATCAGGTTCATTTCAGAAGTATATTTAATTTTGATATATTGATGAAAAGGAGCAATGAAATCATGAACCCACGAAAATAAACTAATTTTCTGTACCTGATGAAACGGAATACTATCTTCAATTTTTATTAATTCATTGTTGCCAAGATATATTTTGTAAGCTGAAAGATAAAAATAGTAAAGTGCCGAATTTTTATCGCCATAAAATGCCGTAAAATAAAACATCATTCCATCATTTACGTAATATGCTGTTGATTTTGTTTTGACACAGTAAATATACTTGTAATTGTATGCATCGGTATAGGTTTCCCACTTTTCAGTAGTTTTATTTTTTTCATTATCGGTGTAAATAATGTTTAAAATGTTATCCGGTAGCAAGTTAAATGCTTTATACAAAACAAAATTTTGAGCAGTTTGGCTAATCTTTTCACCTTTATTAGGTCGGCTGAATTGCATTAGTTCATCATGGTTTTTGTTTTGCCGGTAATAATACGCCAGTGGATAATCAATAGTTTTTGCTCCAATAGTGGGCGAAATTTGCACCTGAAAATGAACGTGAGGCTGTGGTGACCGACCTGAATTGCCACAATTTGCAATAACATCACCTTTGTGAACAAAATCACCAACTTTAACTTTAAAACTGCCTTTGCGTAAATGCGATATTTGTGTATAAAGTCCTGTTAAGTGTCTTATTACAATGCTATTACCCCAATTGTCGGAAGTATTAACATCTCCTGGTATATTATCTTCGGTTTTATCCGAAATTGCTTCCACGTATCCACCGGCAGGAGCAAACACTGGTTTATTATAACAGTAATAATCTTCTAAACTATGACCATAGTTCTTAAAAGTTTTGTTATCAAAATCGGTTATTACGAAATCAAAAGCCTTTCCCCATTCACCTTTGTGTGTATATTCACCATCATGTCCCTGACTGACAGTCCATTCGCCCATTACAGGTAAATAAAACGGGAAATAATACAACCCTGATAACCGTTCGCGGTTGTTGGCGTAGGTATAAAGATTTTTCTCAGGTGAATTATGCTGAAGAGGTGTTATAATAAGTGAACCAGCTTTAGTGCGCTGTTGCAGGAAAAACAGAAAAACTACAGTAACAAATGCAAAAGGCAATGAAAAAACCGGCAATTGGATAAAACCGAATAATTTATAAAAGAATAGTAAAACCATTGATGTTACAGGAACCAGAAATATTGTCCATAAAAATGATTTTCGAGAAGGAATTAGAAAATACCCACCAATAGCAAAAGCCACCATCATGTAATTGGCGCCAATGTTATAATAAGTTATGCTCGCTGCTTCGGATCCTGTGAAACAGGCAAAAATATATGCCGATAAAAATCCTGCAATTGAAAGCATAAACATAATGCGAGAACTGAAAAGTAAAGCAACAGTTATCAGCGCGCCGGCAATGATATTATCCTGAAAAAAAATAGAACATATGGAGCGTAGGTATATTTCGACCAAGTGATGAAGTTGATAGGACTCAATGTTCTGAAATAAATGTAACAAACCATTACCACCTTTTTGGTACATTTCATTAATCCAGAATATGTTGCGTTGTGTAAGTCCCAGATTCTCTAAATGTGAAGCAGGAAGCATTACAAACCAAAATGCTACTACAAAAGGAATACTCAAAAATGATAAATTATGCTTGAATAGTAATCCACCTAATGTAACCGATAATAAAAGTGTGAGCAATGCAGCGATTGCTAAAACACTGAAAAAAACTAAACCCGGATCGAAAAATGTTCCAAGACCTACTCCAACAAGCAATGCATTAAAACTGTATGTTCCATTTTTTAGTGTTTCTTCGTGTAGATGTAACCTGTAGCCTATTACAAGAGTAAATACAACAGCTAAAAGTCCACTAAGACCTGCCCAGAAATTAAAAAAAGTTACCAGCATTAGAACTGTGGCAAGCACCTTATTATCGAGGAAAAAGATAATAGAGTAACTATTGAGAATACCGGGCAGGTAATCGTTTTTTATTATTTTGTAGAAAGTGTTGATTTTATTCATTCAACTTCATTTAAGTGCCTTGTTTTCACTAACCAGTATCTAATTTGGTAACAAATACTGATAATAATTATGTTTGCAAATTTTTAGGCTTTAGAAATATTCAAAAAATTAAAAATAATTGTTTTTTTGTTCAAATCAAAACTAAGCCTGAGGGATTAAATAATTCTTCAGGCTTTTTATAATCAAATTTACTGTTTTGTATAGTTTTAATTAACTTAATATTCTCAAGTAAAAAGTAAATGAAATATATTGATTTAATTTATGAACTCACTGAACTTTTTACTTTTATAACCTAACATCAGTTCAATTTTTAAGATGATCAGGTACATGCTCTAAATGTTGAACATATTCCATGGTTTCTGCCTGTCGAACAATATGTATATTATTATCATTGTCAATCATAACAATATTGGGTCGCAGGGTGATAAATTGCATCCATTGAGTCATATTATAAGCGCCTACCTTGTGCACTACAACCTGATCACCTTTTTGAAGCACAGGTAAAGTTATGCTTTCGCGTACCACATCTATATTCATACATAGCGGTCCAAACATAACCATATCTTCTTTCTGATCGCCATTTTTTTGTGCCGGGCTTATTTTATGGTCGTACCAAAGTGAAGTAAAAAGTGAGTTTAGTCCAAAGTCCATGATGGTTGCCCTTCGCCCATCTGACAAGCGTTTTGTTGCCAGAACAGTACCTAATAAATAACCAGCGTCATCAATCAAAGCTCTACCTGATTCGATAATGAGTAAAGGTAATTCTTCCTGACGAAATCCATACGTTAAAATTACATCGGTTATTGCATCGGCAAACTGATCGAGCGATGGAACTGTGTCTGTTCCGGGTAAATATGCACCTTTCAATGTGTTTGTTGATGGGAAGCCACCACCTAAGTCGATATATTGAATCATTTTCCCGTAACGTTCACGAACACTCCAAGCCAGTTCACTCAGATTACGTGCTGCAATAGCATACGCATTGGGCGAAAGCATAAAAGTTCCGATATGACAATGCAAACCTGTAAGTTCAAGACGTGGTGAGTTCAGTATTCTGGTAAGTGCATTCCATGCCTGTCCGTTTTCGAAATTGAATCCAAATCTGTCCCATTTTGGATATATGCCTGTATCCATATTAACTCTAATGGCTACTTTCGGATGCAAATCATGTTGTTCGCTGAGCCTGATAAGCGAATAAAGTTCGTCATAATGGTCGATATGAATGAGTGAATTGTTGTTTGCAGCTTTAATTAAATCTTCATCAGTTTTATCGGGACCGTTGAAAATAATTTTATTGCCTGGCACTCCGTTGTGAATTGCTTTATCGTATTCAAATCCTGAAACCACTTCAGCCCATGAGCCTTCCTGATGAAATACGCGACAAACAGCGTTCAGATAATTGGTTTTGTACGACCAGGCAAATTGTACTTTGGGATAACGCGTTTTAAAAATACGGTTAGCATTCTGATAATTTCGTCTGATTTGTTTTTCTGACAACACAAAAAGTGGCGAACCATAATCATTCAATAGTTTTTTTACCGGAATACTTTCGATGTGTGTTACCGGTTCGTTGACTGTACGAGTCCCAAATTTATTCATTAATCCGGTATTCATTTTAAAAATCACCGGTCTTTCGTATCTTATCTTTTCCATGTTGTTCTATTAATGTATTTGTTAGTCAGTGAAATTGTAAATTGTAAATAAAAAAATTGTAAATGTTTATAGTTCCCCGTTTCCCGATATTTTCTGAAATTCAGAGATGTCCGTTATTAAATCCCAGGCATATCGTATAAAAATTTTTCCAACTTCATATTCTGTAAATGGTTCAACATATTCACCTAAAGCCATTCTTACAAGTGATGCGGGTTGGTTTTGTCCTGCAGCAGCTGTAAGGTATATCCATGCAGGGAAACGTGGGTTTACTTCCATAATATAAGGTTTTCCATCATTTGTTAGCATCACTTCAAGTTCGCAACCTCCACGCCATTTAGTTACGGTAATAAATTTTCGTGCAAGTTCAATCAATTTTTCGTCATCGAGAGTTATTCCTGCCCATGCTTTTCCTTTGTCCGTAATATATAATTTCCGCATTGGAATTACACTGATAGCATTTCCTTTTCCATCACCTAGAGCTGCAATATTTATTTCGGTTCCCTTAATAAATTCCTGTACAATAATTGGCAAACCCCATTTAGCTTGAAGTTTAAAAAATGCCTTTTCAGCCTGATCCATACTGTTGGCTATAATAGCATCGTAAAACTTACCTTTGATAACCAACGGATATTCAAAATCATCTTCAATTTTTTTGAGTTCTTTAAATTCATTCAGAACTTTATCCTTTGGTACATAAAATCCATGTTTTTTCCCGAATGCTGCAAGTTTTAATTTATCGCGAGCTTCAAATTGTTCAAAATCAGGCATAAACGTAGCGATTCCAACAGAAAGAAGTTTTTCACGTAATTTTATGAAATTGAAAAGTTCAGCATCGAAATTTGGGATGATTAATTGAAGGTTTTCTTCTTCGTGAATGTACATTAACCTGTTCCACAAACTATCCGTTCCGGCAGTTGGGTAGGGAATCTGGTATGTTTTATCCACTAAATCGTGCATATATAATCCTGGCTCAAGCGCTTCATACGATAGTCCTATGATACGCACATCTTTTTGATAAACATCTCTTATCGCTCGTATTACTGCGACTCCCGGACCAGGACTGTCGATAGCATTTAAACCGGTAACACCAATAACTAATTTGTTATTTTTCATGATTTTGGAAGCGATTTTTTGTGTTTTCTTGTTCTATTTACTTTTTTAAAAAAAGCTACGCATCAAATATATACTCTTAAGATTCAAGAATATTAAAATCTTTGAGTTGAATTGTAAAATCTTCGAGATCGCGCTCAAAAAGTAAACGATCAACATCGTATTTCTGACAAATAATTTCTATAATTTCTTCCATCGAGACATTTTTTTTAAGCAAGTTAATTAACTCTGCTCCGATGGGATTGGTTGAGAAAGAGTCGCCTGTGGAGGGATTAAAAAGAAAGCCCTCATCATTAATAGCAATATTTTTTCGCACGTTCATTTTATTATTTTTTTTGTTTAACAATGCGAAAATAATACCGCATCTAAATCATAACAAGAAAATGGCGTGAAAAGAGCTTTTTTGTCGGCAAAAAGGAATTTATAATATTATTTTGGCTGTTTCTAAAGGCATTTCGATTATATAAATGCCACGATTAGGTAAGTAGAATGAAACAGTATTATCGTTAGATATAATTTTTTTTACCAGTAGCCCGTTCGATGAATAAACATTGATAAAATCACCCTGAATTAATCCATTTATTGTAATAAGTGATTTATATGAAGTTATTGTATAATGTTGATTGTGTAATTTATTGATACCTGTTTCAAATTTTGTTTCAATTATTTGCTCGAAAGTTCGCCAGTAAGGAGTGTTTTCATAATTTATTTTTGCACCCTCAGGCACCAGTAATTTACAGGTTGTTTTGTTTACCTGGTCGAAAGTATAATATTCAATGATAGGTGGTATAGGATTTTCAATGCCAATTTCAGTAAGTGCATTGCAGCTATAAAATGCTGCATAACCAATTTTTATAGTATTTTTCGGAATCCTGAAGCGGGAAATACCTGTACAATATTCAAAAGCATAATTCTCAATTGAAGTAAGATTTGCCGGTAAATTTATTTCAGTCAAATTGGCACAACCATCAAAAGCAGCTACACCAATACTTTTTACCGATGAAGGAACTTCTATTTTACCAGTTTTACTCAATGGACATATAAGCAACGTGTCGAGTGCTGAGTTGTAAAGAATACCATCGTATGCTGCATATCTTGTATTTGACTTATCCACCGTAAAACCTGAGATACCATTACAACCATAAAATGTATATTCGCCTAAAGTAGTAAGCGAAGCAGGAATATTCATATTTCCAGTTATGTTCGTACAAAAAGCAAAGGCCGATGGATCGGTGTATTTAACACTTGATGGTATAACATAATTTCCAGTTTTGGTGGGTGCACAACTAAGCAATCGCTCTAAGTTTTTTGAAAACAAAACGCCATCTACTGCCGTAAAATACTGATTTGTAGCATCAACACTGAATCCTGTAATTTGTGTACAACCATAAAATGCATAGTTACCGATATAATCAACCAAAGCAGGAATGGAAATTTCTCCTGTTAGTTTATTGCATTTGTAAAATGCATGACTGCCAATCAGTTTTACACTTGACGGAATTGAAAAACTGCCGGTTTTTGCTCCAGGACAGATAAAAAGTGTATCAAGGTTTTTACTGAAAAGACAATCGTTGTTGGATGCATAAGCTGTGTTTGATGCGCTCACACTGAATGAACTGATGTTGTTGCATTCGAAAAAACAGTAGTTGCCAAAATCTGTTAGTCCGGCTGGTATAATAACTGTACCGTTTAATTTGCTGCAACCATAAAATGCACCATCTTCAATTTTCTTTAAATTTGATGGTAAAGTCAAATTTCCACTTACACCATTACAGAATGCAAATGCATAGGCGCCAATTGAGTTAAGTGTTGATGGGAAATAAAGTTGCATTAAATTGCTTTGTCCCTCAAATGCAGACGCTCCTACATGTTTTACACTGGCTGGTATTGTATAAGTTCCCGATTTTGCACCGGGAAAAATAAATAATGTGTCCTGATTTTTGTTGAATAAAACGCCGTTAAGACTTGAGTATCGGCTGTTGTTGTTAGCCACAGAAAATGAAGAAATTTGAGTACAGCCATAAAACGCATATTCGCCAATGGATTTAACACTCGCCGGAATAGTAACTGTTCCTGAAAGCATTGTGCAATAATAAAATGCAAGATATCCAATTGAAGTAGTTGTTGAAGGTAATTTAAATGAAGTAAGTGTGTATTTGAATGTATTGTAAACAGGGTTGTAAAAAGCATAAGCCGGAATTTCGTTGATTGAGTATGTAGTCAATAAGCCTGTATTTGTACCATCGGTTCCGGTATAGGCTTTTATATTAGCCGATGTTAAATCAGCCGAAGATAAAACACGCAATTTATCGCGCATAAATACGAAATCGCGCGCATCAATATTTCCTGACAAAGTAAGTGTTGTAACGGTTTTTTGCTCTGTTTCATTAATCAGAGTACTCAATGTACCTGCTGTATTGACATTTAAAGTTTTAATTGTTTGACTAAAACTAACTACTGATTGAATTTGTACAATTAAAAAAATAAGGATGACCTTACGTGAGTGATTTATTCCTTTTTTTATTAACATTTTTATTCGTATTAAACTTGAAAATATTTAGACTTGAAACCTGATTATACATTTTTACTGAAAATCAGCACAAAATAAAAAATAAAGCGAAATTAAAAATGAGATTAATTAAATTCAAAAAAATACGGCAAATGAAGGAAATTTATAGGTGAAAATAGCTAATGAGTAATGATTGTTAGTAAATTATATTTTAGTGGAATTGTAAGTTCTACACTGAATCTGTCTTCGGTTTCGTCAATTTTTAAATTGTAAGCTTTTGGATACAATAATTCCAGATTTTTTTTGACATTTGATAATCCAATACCCGAATAATCTTTATCAAATTTAGTTTTATCAGATGTTTTACTGTTAACTATGTTACAGAACAGAAATTCGCCTTCAATTTTGATTGTAAAATGTACAAATGATTTCAATTGAAAACTGATGCCATGTTTAAAAGCATTCTCTACAAATGAAATAAAAAGCATGGGTGGAATTTCGACGTCAGGAATTTTTTTAGGCGTAATGCATTTAATCTGAACCGTTTTAGGGTAACGTAACTTCATTAAATCAAAATAACTCTTTATAAAGTCAATTTCTTTGGATAACTGAGTTTTCCCTTTTGAAGTATCGTATAATAAATAACGCATTAAAACGGAAAGCTTTATAACTGCATCGCGCGCTTTATCTATATTAATATCAATTAGAGCATGAATGTTATTGAGAGTATTCATTAAAAAATGTGGATTTATCTGATGTCGCAACAACGCGAGTTCCGTTACCAGATGTTCCTTTTCAATTTCTTTTCGGCGGTTTTCTTCATTCAACCAGCGTGATCCAATTTTAAATGTTGTGCTTGCACCCAAAACAAGTAAAGCGATAGCAAAATAATCAATAAAAATAAGAAACACAGATTTTTGAACAGTCTGCACTGCTACTCTGTATCCTTCGGGCAAAGGCATCGATGAACCCATTTCCATGGGAGGTAAACCTGGCCCAAGTTCCATTTTTGGCATTTCAAGTGATTTTTTTGCATTAAAAACTACCTGCAACCATACAGATAAACTAACAATAGCTATTGTAACTAATATTACAGAAAAAATATATTGACCATATTTTTTAGGGAACAAGAATTGCGGAATAAGAAGATATAAATTTATGAAAAACAAAATGAAATATGCCGAGATGTGAATCCAGTTTTCAAAGATATTGTCCCATAAAGGTTTTCCAAACAACCTGTTGTTGTAAAACGGTATAAAAAATACTCCAAACCAAATTATTATGTAAATTATTAATTCTAAGTTTAGGTATTTTAGTGATATTTTTTCTGAAATGTTTCTCATCTTTGTTTGTTTTGAACAAAGATAAAATATTTCTGAAAAAAATGTTCTGAGGTAAGAATTTAAAATGTAAAAACCGGATTACTTGTTGAAAGAAATCCGGTTTTTTTGAAAGGTTGATTTTGAATTGACAGGAGAATATCTTATTCAGAAATTACTTCGAATGTAACTTCCGCTGTCACTTCCTTGTGTAGTTTTAATGTTGCTTTGTAAGTTCCGATTTCTTTTACCGGTTCTTTGAGCACTATTACTTTACGATCTACTGTTAAACCTGCTTTTTCGAAAGCTTCAGCAATCTGAATAGGACCAACAGCACCAAAAATTTTACCGGTCGAACTTGTTTTTGCACCAATTGTAAGTTTGATGTCTTTTACTTTATTTGCCAGTTCAATTGCCTCGTTTTTAATACGTTCGAGTTTGTGAGCTCGTTGTTTCATGTCTTCGGCAAGCATTTTCTTTGCCGATTCGGTTGCCAAAACTGCTTTTTTTGTCGGGATAAGATAATTACGTCCATAACCATCTTTAACCTTCACTATATCACCCTTGTAACCAAGATTGATAACATCTTCTTTTAATATGATTTCCATAATTTTTTCTCCTTTTTTATTTCAACATATCGGTTACATAAGGCAACAAAGCCAAATGTCTTGCTCTTTTTACTGCTTGAGCTACTTTTCTCTGAAATTTGAGAGATGTACCTGTAAGACGGCGAGGAAGAATTTTACCTTGCTCATTCAGGAACTTTTTCAAAAAATCAGGATCTTTATAATCAATGTACTTGATACCGCTTTTTTTGAAACGGCAGTATTTTTTCTTCTTTACGTCCACAGTGGGTGGTGTCAGATATCTGATATCAGAGTTGTTTGCTGCCATTTTTTAGCTCTCCTTTACATCTTTTTGTTTAACACTTTTTCTTTTTTCGGCATACTCGTACGCGTATTTATCCAAACGGAATGTAAGGAAACGTAGCACACGTTCGTCGCGACGGAAATTGGTTTCGAGGGTAGAGATTACACTTGCCGGAGCATCAAATTGCAACAATGTGTAAAAACCTGTCGATTTTTTCTGAATGGGGTACGCAAGTTTTTTTAGTCCCCAAAGTTCTTCATTCATAATAGTCGCACCACTGTCTGTCAACAGCGCTTTGAACTTTTCTACCGCTTCCTTCATCTGTGCGTCAGACAAAACGGGAGTTAAAATGAAAACGGTTTCATAATGATTTAACATACTGTTTACTAACTTATTAATTAATATTTATACTTTGTTTTTTAAAGCGGTGCAAAGATAGTAATATTTATTTGATTTACAAAGAACTCTGTTGATATTTTGAAGATTAACAAATGTACCAATCCCGCTTTACAGGATGTTCGCTTAACTACCATACATCAATATAACAATGATTAAAAATATAAGGAAATTCAATTTGAATTTCTTAACAATACAAATAAACTATGAATTTACTGTATAATAATTTGAAAGAATTTAAAAGTCAAAAACAAAAAATTTGTAAACAAATATTCTTGAAAGGTTTTAAAATTTGTATTTGCTGTATTAAAAAAATACAACACTAAAACCTTTAATTTAAAAACTCGGAATTCAATAAACACAACTCAGAGACTTGAATGCAATTTACTTTTTGTTTTTATAACAAAAGCAACAAATCACGAAGTTAATAATTTTGTATCTTTGCACCTTTCCAAAAACGTATAAATATTTACATGTATTAAACAGTGGGTTTGTGAGAATATCAATTATAATTTTCGGTTTTGTACTACTTTATTTTAGTCTGGAAGCTCAACAGCCAATTCAGAATAAATATGTCAAAACCTGGAAAGTTACAGATAACTTTGGGAATACTGATACTGTTCCTGTTGATACTTTTTACCTCAATTTTCAAGATCATAATCCGGTTGACCGTTACAGTATTGCAAACGCTTATAATGGAAATTTAGGTTCGCCTGTTCAGTCAAAGATTTATGCAGATCGACGCGATTACAATCCTTTTATTTTTGCCGGTCCATATTATCCATACATTCGTCAGATTGAAACACATACATTTTACAACACCAAGTCACCTTTTACTGAATTAAAATATCTATCAGGTGGGACACAATATAACAAAGAGGAACAATTTACTTTTTTGTTTACGGCAAATGCCAACAAAAAGTTAAATTTTGGTTCCAATCTGGATTATATTTACGCAAAAGGGGAGTATAAGGATCAGGCTGCTAAACGTTTTGCAGGTACATTATTTGGCTCTTACGATGGAGAACGCTATTCGGCTAAAGGTCTTATTGCATTTAACAGACATAATAACTATGAGAATGGAGGAATTACCCAGACAAGTTATATTACTAATCCACCAAGAGGAACAACTACGAAAA
>CAZDSY010000049.1:0-20652 GCA_964508285.1 uncultured Paludibacter sp. | reverse complement strand
AAAAATAACAATTCAAAAAAACTGGAAAGCTCTGGAAATTGGTGCAGGCACAGGTTTGGTTGGGCTTCAAATTTTACCTGAAGTTACATCAATTGTTTTTGAAGATACATCCGAAGCCATGCTTGCTGTATTGAAACAAAAACTTAATGGCAATGAGTCCGTTGAAATTTTACTTGGTGAAGTTACCGACTATAATGAAAAAGATATTGATTTAGTGTTTTCGTGCATGGCATTTCATCATATACCCGATATTGATAAAACCCTAAAACATTTGTTTGAAATCGCAAAACCAGGAGCAATAATTGCTATTGGCGATATACGTACTGAGGATGGATCCTTTCATCATTTCGAACCAATTCCTCATAAAGGTTTTGACACTAATGAATTATCCGAAAATTTTGCCAAAGCCGGTTTTAATGTACTTTCAGCTGAAACTTATAACGTACTTGAAAGAGAAAGGGTGCCCGGAGTTATGGGCAAATACGAGCAATTTTTGCTGATAGCAGAAAAAAAATAGAAAAATAATTACACTTCCCGAATCGATTTTTCGGGATTTTTTTCGTTTTCATGATAATGCTCCCTGATTTCCTTCCATAAATCAGGGGCAATTTTCATAACCGGTTTGTAGAGCAGCGAATTGTTTATGGTTTCATTTTCAACTATATCAAACTTTTCCTCTAATGCATTCATCACATTAATTAAGACACTTACAACTAAGGTAAATTTTATTGCTCCAAACAATCCGCCTAAAAATCTGTTAAGTCCACCCAGCGATACTGCATCAAAAAGCTTGTCGAGCATACGAGCAATTATCAGTAGAAAAACCACAATAACAATAAACAAAATAATAAATGCTACCGGTTGTGCTGTTTTTGCCGAAAACGAAAACATGCTTACCAAAATATCGCTTAACCATGGAGAAAGGAATTTAGCGCCATAAATTCCTAAAAAAATTGCCACGAGCCCAATGAGTTCTTTGATAAGACCCCGAAAGAGTCCAAAAACAAAACCCACCGCTATCGGTATTAGAATTATTATATCTAAAGTATTCATATATCGGGTGTTTTCACAAAACTAATAAATATTTTTGAAGAAATATTGATTTGATGGTAATAACAAAAAATTTATTTTGCAGTTTCAAGTATTTACTCAATCAATAAAATACTCAATAACAGATTTTTAAAAAATAAAAAATGATCAGAAATTTTCTGGCACAATAATTGGATTGAGAATTATACCGGTAAAAAAATTAATAATTTCACTATTTTACAACAAGTTCAACCATTAAAAAACTTACAGTCATGAAAGCAAAATTATACAGTGTGATAATGGGTCTGTTATTTATAACTAACACACAAATATGGGCACAACGTAAAGTTACTGTAGAAGTAGTTAACGACGATATCAGCTATTACCTCGACCTCAAGGCAGTAGCATATATATTTGGCGAATCAGACAATCTCGAAGATTTTGAATATAAACTGAACGATCCCGAAAACAATCTTTCGAATCTCGATTTGAATGGCGATGGATATATCGACTATTTAAGAGTAATAGAAACCAATGAAAAAAACGTACATCTTGTAGTAATACAGGCAGTACTCGATCGTGATGTTTATCAGGATGTAGCTACCATAGCAGTAGGAAAAACAAGATACAACAAACTGCAAATTCAAGTAATTGGCGATCCTTATATTTATGGATACAACTACATAATTGAGCCCTATTATTACCGCACTCCGGTTATAGTTCGCTGGTTTTGGTCGCCTTACTACACACGGTGGTATTCACCTTACTACTGGGGATATTACCCACGATTCTACAGTTACAGAAGTCCTGTACACATAAACATTTACATAAACCATGTACACAACAGAATTTCAAGAGTGAATAATCATTACAATTATTCAAATTCAATTCGCTTCAACGATTACGACAGACTTCACAGTTCTGTACGCAGAAACGATTTTGAAAAGAAAAATCCTGATCGTGCATTCTCAAACCGTAACAGGGAAGTACAAAATCACAGAGAACTCAATCCTTCTGGTGGACGCAATGATAATCGCATAAATAATAATGGATTCGGAAATCGGAACGACAATGGTTGGCGCGAAAATTCCGAAACAAACAGGCGCAACGATAATTACAATCGGATGAACAGTAATATGCCTGGCAACACGAGGGTTGACAATAACAATTCACAACGAAACAATCGCAGCGAAAGTGTTCGTATTGAAAACTCCGGAACACGTGTGAATGGAAATGTTTCGAGAGAAAATAATGGCTACAACAGAGAAAACAATAACCCTTCAAACTACAATAGAAGTGGTTATGAAAACCGGAATGGAACTTCACCACAACGCGAAAATGCCACTAACCGTACGCAGTCAAGACCGGAACAGCGCTCTTCAAACACAGAAACAAGACAAGCACCTGTGAGAACGCAGCAGCAATTTGAACGCTCCACAAACACCGAAACAAGACAAGCGCCAACAAGATCGCAACAACATGTAGAGATGAACCCCAGAAGTGAACCGACTCCAAGGGTGCAGCCAAGACAAGAAAGCCCATCAACCCCGAGAGTGTCTACTCCTTCGAGAAGTACCGAGAGCAGTGCACCGGCACAAAAAACACCGGCAGCTTCACGAAACAATTCAGAAAACAACAATTCGAGTAACCAAAATACAAGAAGATAGTTCTTACCTGAATTAAGTCTATAGTTTAGTTATCCGATCGGGAAATCAAAAATATGATTTCCCGATTTTTTTTCATGTATTTGTCGATAAAACACCTCAGAAATGAGTTTGAAATATCTTTTACAAGTGGTAAAAATCTTGGGTAAATCAACATTTTTTCGTACATTTGTATGTTTTTTGCAAAAACAAAACAGTTGATGCATAAAACATATAAACCATTTGTTTCCAAATTTTTAGACAAGAAATATTTTATATAAAAATGATTGAAGAAGAATTGAAAGTAAACACCGAATACGGTGCAAACAGCATTCAGGTACTCGAAGGGCTCGAAGCAGTACGTAAACGTCCTGCAATGTATATTGGCGATATTAGTGTTAAAGGTTTGCATCATTTGGTTTACGAAGTTGTTGACAACTCTATTGACGAAGCACTTGCCGGACATTGCGATACGATACACGTAACTATTAATGAAGACAACTCCATAACAGTGGTGGATAATGGTCGTGGAATTCCGGTTGATATGCACGAAAAAGAAGGGAAATCTGCGCTTGAGGTAGTTATGACAGTACTACATGCAGGTGGAAAATTCGATAAAGACAGTTACAAGGTATCAGGCGGTTTACATGGTGTAGGCGTTTCTTGTGTGAATGCTCTTTCAACTAAAATGAGAGTGGAAGTTTCACGCAATGGAAAACTCTACATGCAGGAATATGAGCGTGGAATACCTAAATCACCGGTAGAGGAAATTGGAACTTCGACAGAAACGGGAACAACTGTTACTTTCTTACCGGACAATACCATTTTCACCGAATCGGTTTTCAAATACGATATACTTTCAAACCGCTTACGCGAACTGGCTTATCTTAATGCAGGAATAACCCTTACACTTACCGATAAACGTGTGGTTAACGAAGATGGTTCGTACAAATCGGAAACGTTTTTCTCAAAAGAGGGACTGAAAGAGTTTGTGGAATATATTGATGAAGCTCGTGAGAAACTTATTGACAATATTATCCACATCAACACCGAAAAAAACGGAACTCCTGTGGAAATAGCCATGACATACAACACTTCCTACAATGAGAATATCCATTCGTATGTAAATAACATCAATACTATTGAAGGAGGAACACATCTGGCAGGTTTCCGTCGAGGACTTACTCGCACGTTGAAAAAATATGCTGAGGACAGTAAATTACTCGATAAAGTTAAAGTTGAGATAAGCGGTGATGATTTTCGGGAAGGATTAACAGCTGTAATTTCCATTAAAGTAGCCGAACCACAATTCGAAGGGCAAACAAAAACGAAACTTGGCAATAATGAAATAATGGGTTCGGTAGATATGGCAATTGGCGAGGCACTTGGCAATTACCTCGAAGAAAATCCGAAAGCCGCACGTACGATTGTTGAAAAAGTGATTTTAGCTGCAACGGCTCGTCATGCAGCACGCAAAGCCCGCGAAATGGTACAGCGCAAATCACCCCTATCCGGCGGAGGTTTACCCGGCAAACTTGCCGACTGTGCCGACCGCGACCCTGCAAAATGTGAGTTATTCCTCGTTGAGGGGGATTCAGCAGGCGGAACTGCCAAACAGGGTCGAAGTCGTCAGTTTCAGGCTATTTTACCCTTGCGCGGAAAAATTCTGAATGTTGAAAAAACCATGCAGCACAAGGTCCTCGAAAGTGAAGAAATCCGAAATATTTACACTGCACTTGGTGTTACCATTGGCACCGAAGAAGACAGCAAGGCACTAAATCTCTCGAAATTACGTTATCATAAAGTTATAATAATGACCGATGCCGATGTGGACGGCAGCCACATTGCTACACTCATTATGACTTTCTTTTTCCGGCACATGAAGGAGTTGATTGAAAACGGTTATCTGTACATTGCCACTCCGCCACTCTACCTATGTAAAAAAGGAAAAATTGAGGAGTACTGCTGGAACGATCAGCAACGTCTGGCTTTTATTGAAAAATACGGAGGAGGAAACGAAGGCTCAATTCACACACAGCGATACAAAGGTTTGGGTGAAATGAACGAAACGCAATTATGGGAAACCACCATGAATCCTGAAAAAAGAACGCTTCGACAGGTTACCATTGAAAATGCAGCTACAGCGGATCACATTTTCTCGATGCTTATGGGCGATGATGTAGCACCACGCCGTCAGTTTATTGAGGAAAATGCAACGTACGCCAAGATTGATGCTTAATTATTAATTGTTCTGTGTTTCGTGTTGTGTGCAAAAATTAAGATTTAATATTGTTCAATGGAACACTTGTAACGAATTTATTACATAGTAAAACCCGAAATACAGAACACTAAACACAAAAATGAACATAGCCGTCTATTGCTCTTCAAGTAACAATATTGATAAATGCTACACCAATGAAGCCCATAAATTAGGTGAATGGATTGCGGAAAACGGTCATACACTTGTTTTTGGAGGTGCCACCGGAGGTTCTATGTCGGCTGTATCTGAGGGTGCTTACAGTAAAAACGGTAAAATTATCGGAGTAATACCCGATGCAGTAGTAAGAATGCATCGTAAAAATCCGCTTTGCACCGAACTTCTTTTTTGCGAAACCATGGATGAGCGAAAACGGCAAATGAAATTGCTGGCTGATGTTTTTATTATTTTACCGGGAAGTTATGGTACGCTTGATGAATATTTTGATGTGCTGGCTTCAGGAATCGTTGGCGAACACAACAAGCCTTGCATTGTTATAAATCAGGAAGGATTTTTCAACACACTATTTAGTTTGACAGTAGAATTTCTGGAAAAAGGTTTTATCCCTGTTACCCATCAAAATTACGAAGCATTGGTTGTAAACAATGTTGAAATGTGTGCAGAAATACTACAGAAATACATTTGATACAAAAGAAATTAACTGATTAATTCATAAAAAAATGAATCTATTCTGGAAAAAATTAACAGGTGCAATTACCTCAACAACAAAAATTGAGAAACAAGAAGCCGAACTAAGTCAGTCAATGCATAGGTACTATGAAGTAGAAAAATCACTGGAGCTGGCTGAATACCAGAAACTTTTTCACGAAGTTAAATCTGCAGCTTTTATTGAAAACAAAAAAATACTTCAAAACCGGAAATATAAAGATACCGAAGAGTACAGAACAGTTCGAAAACTCCGGAAACTTCAGAATTCACCTTCTATTTTATCCTACTACAAAGTACTTAATTCCGCTGAACTAAAGGAATATGAGGCTTTTAAACTTTCACCGGAGTTTGAAAATCTGGGTGATAAAGCAAAAGTAAAAGCATCGGAGATGCTCACAAGGCTGAAAAATTTTGAACACTCGAAAGCATATCGCAATTATATGCGATACCACAAGTCTTATATCATTCAGGAGTACGAACATCTGAAAGAAGTAGTATCGTCATCGGAATTTAAAAAATCGAATGATTTTTGGTCGAACGACAAACGTTGGCATACTGTTCCTGAATACGCAAAGGAACAACGTTTTTACGAGCTGGCAAAAAATCCGGATATTGCCTTCTATATCAATGAAAAACCTGAACGATTTGAGAAATACAAATCACTGAAACTGACTTTTAGCGATGATTTTAAATGGAACACCTTAGATAAATCGCGATGGAATTACGGGTTTCATTATCCGGTGCAAAAATTGATAAGTAATCATTCGTTTGCGAATGAGAAACAATGTAACAACGATGGTAAAAACGTAGCAGTAGATAGAGATACTCTCAGAATTTTAACTAAACATGAGAGAATAACTGCTCCGGCATGGCACCCTGAGAAAGGCTTTATCAGTAAGGAATTTCAATATACTTCGGATGTTCTGCAAACAGCTGGTGAATTTCGTCAGAAATACGGAGTTTTCAGAGCAAAACTTCGCTGCAATGGTAAAATACATCATGCTTTTTGGCTTGGTTCAGACGGAAAGCTTCCGCACATAAATATCTTTCACTTCGATGGAAAGCAAATTACCGTTGGAAATGCCAACAAAAACATTTTTGATGGAGTTGAAATAAAAGGCATTAGTCCTCATGAGTATTTTATTTACACTTTAATCTGGAGAAACAACGAACTTATTTGGATGATAAACAATATTGAAGTATATCGCACAACAAGCAATATTCCTCAAGAGCCGTTATATCTGGCTTTTAATTCGTTCATCCCTGAAAAAATGCATGGTGATACCGGTCAGCTTGAAGTGGATTGGGTAAGAGTTTATGCTGAATAAAGGTTGTGTTTGCAGTATTTGAGAAGTTTGAAAGGTTTCAGAAGTTTATAATCTATTTAGTCAAATTTAAAGTGTTATACAAGAGGCTGTCACAATGATTGCAGACAGCCTCTTGTATTTACGTACTTATTTTCGGGGTAGTTTTTTACTGCCATTTTCGACAAGAAAAAGAAGGTTTTTCTCTACGGCTTTCGCAGTAACTGTTGCTCCGGTATATGCATCAATTTTTATTTTTGGAACTTCGTTTAACTTAAGATCATCCCATGTATTAAAAAAACCCATTTTTTCAAGCCGCTTAATATAAGCCAATGTTTCGTAATGGGATAGTAAAGCAATTTTTTTTATCACAAACTTTTTATCAGTAATTACCATTATCGGAGTAGTATTGTTGTAACCAATTACATCCTTGCAATAGTCAGTGCTGGTCATGGCGTACCCATAAATTTTATTCTTATCATTGATAATTTTATACCAAAAATCATTGACTTTTTCGACTTTTGTTGCCTCCGGAAATACACTTTGTACCACTTCTTTGTTTGATACCTGATGCAAAACAGGTGCTGCTTCGTTTGCTCTTTTTTGAGCCATTAAATTGTTTACTAAAAAAACTAAAAACAAGATCAAAAAACTACATTTAAAAAAACTTCTCATTGATAATTTCAAACTTTAATTCAACATTTTATTTAACTAAGTGCATTTCATTTAACAGGTGTTTCGAGAGAGAATATTTCTCGAGTAAGAACAAAACATATCTGATATCCACGACTATATTTCTGCTTAAATCAGGTAAAAATTTATAATCAGATGCTACACCTTCAGCTATTCTATCAAAATTCAGGCCAACAAGTTCACCTTTAGCATTTAATACGGGACTGCCTGAACTCGCACTTGATGTATGTAAATTGGAAAGAAAACAAACAGGCATTTTCCCGTTTTTTGCATATTCACCAAAATCAGCATTTTCATACAATTCGCCAATTTTTTTAGGAATTGTATAATCCGGATTACCGGGATTCTCCGCACGTTTTTCGAAAATACCATCCATGGTTGTGAAATAATCGTACAGCAAGCCATCACTTGGTTTTGCTCGCGTTACTTTGCCGTATGATAGTCGTTGCGTGCGATTTGCATCGGGAGGGAGCAATTTTCCTGCATTCATTGTGGCGATAGCATCCATATACAGATTGTAATATTTTGCCTGATCACTCTCGAGTTTTTTTGTTTGATTTAGCACCTTACGGGTATAAACTTCATAATAACTTAATGAAATTTTATAAAGCGGATCAGCGATAAATTTCTTCATAGAAACACTATCCACTTTTTGTAAAAATGCCTGTATGCTATCGGGTTTGGTAAGAATGGAATTGGTAAAAGCGTATTCGGTATATTTGTCCACATTGCCATCAAATGGTTTTAGCGATTCTACCATTACATCTGAAACAAATGCTCTGTCAACATTATTATAATATAAATAGATCATATTCCGGAACATTTGTTTATCCACATCAATATCCCACGCTTCAAAGAACTGTTTAGCTAACGGTTTGAGCCGTTCTATTTCTTCGGTTGCTGCCTTTTGGTTTACATTTTTTCGGTTGTAAATTTGCACCAGTTTTTCAAATTTTCCCGCAAAAGGCACAATTTCAGCTCCATTAATGGCGGTTTCATTGAAATATATATCAGCTATTTTTAGCGGAATAAGTTTGTTATAAATTTCACGCTGTACTTCAATAATATCGCCATATTTCTCCAAGCGGGATTTATCCGCATTAATCCAGTTCATGAGTTCCTTTTCTTCTTCCAGTTTTTGCTGAGTCAGGTTCATATGTTTCAGTCCGTTTAGTTCACCTTTCCATCGCAAATAATTATTGGTAATCACTACTGACCGACAAACATTAAGCTATGTCGATATTTATTTTTAATTATGTGTAATTCTGTTACTTGCAAAAATATATTTGAATTTTTAAAAACCTACCTCCCATTAAAACAGACTCGTCTGTATAGCTGTAGGACTTTTATTTCTTCCTTTTTTTCGTTGAGTGTATGCCTTTCGACCTTCTACAACCACCCATTTAATATCCAAATGGCTTATCAGGTGTATTCTGATTAACGCTGCCACAGTTGAGAATGCTTTTTGGCTTTTTGAAATTGCACGAATTACATTCAACAACAAATGTGCTATGAGCGTACACCAAACCTGGGTTTTTATGCCGTTTTCCGTTTCCGAATAGAAAAAATGCAACTGAAAATTTTGCTTCAGCTTTTTAAAAGTTAATTCTATCGTCCAACGGTACTTATAAATTAAAGCAACTTCTTCTGCCGTTATTTCCCAATTGTTGGTTATAAACCTGAATTTCCTACCCTGTTCATCTTTATAATATACCAATCTCAAGCAGAGCGTTTTCTCTTGCTTGTCTTTTTTGTAGTTCAAATGTATATGCTCCACCTTATAAACCCCAAACTCTCCCTTTTGGAGTGTTTTTTCAAATAACACATCCTGCAACTGTGCTTTGGCATTGTCTTTTAGGCGACAAACAAAATTTACTCCCTCTTGTGTCCAATCTGCAAACTGTGCGTAGTAATTGTAGGCCTTATCAAACACCAACATGCTGCCTTTACCAGGATTCAAGTGCGCCAAAAACTTCTTATCGTGCATTTTTGCTTCGCTTATCTTAGCAAAAATCGCAGTTTCTGAATGTACGTCGGTCAGCATGTGCACTTTCAAACCTCCTTTTTTCTTGCCATCCCCCTTGGGATTGCGACCTACTCCTTTCATTACCTGCGAAAAAAGGGTTATGGTTGTAGAATCAAAGGCATAAAACTCCTCAAAACTGACATTCTCTTTTCGGCTGACCGACAAAAGCGGACGAAAATACGCTATCAAGTCAAAATAGTACAATCGAAAAAGCTCTTCAGTCCTGTCACGCAATGCATCGCCTGCAGTGCTCTTGGAGGGCGCACAATCCATTCCCAGATAGTTTAATTTGCCTGATAAAGCACGCATTCCATCACAAACTTCGCCCATTGAATCGCAACGAGAGAATATCCCAAAGAGCATAATTATCAGTTGTTCCCATGAAAACAGGGTTTTGTAATAACGGTCGCTACCGCATTGCTTTACTAATAAATCAAACTGCTCACGGGGAAGCATTTTGATAATTTGTTTGAAAATCGGCTGACCGACTAAATTCTTTGTTGTATCTTTGCCCATATAGTCTGTATGTTTGTGGTAAAACAAAAGTACTATATCGGGGGGAAGTTATCGCTTAGATGGCTTCCCTTTTTGATGAATTATTTTTTGTCGGTCAGTAGTGTTTTTCAATATATCACAAAACTCAATAACTATTCAAATAAGGTTTATAAATATTTGCAGCATATTGAGAATTAAGATACGGAAATTACAGATATTTACTAATTGTCAGCCTGCCGTCTGATAGTAAGTTCAGCCTGAATTTTTTCGTTCAACGATTTTGAAATCGGGTAGAAAAACAGAGCCACCACTCCCACAGCAAAAGTCACAGCAGGTATCACACTGGCAGTCAACTTAATGCCATATACTGCATCGGGCGTTTGAACGGTATTGGCCACAAAGCCAAACGAATCAATTATACCGCCGCAAATAGCGCCACCCACACCCAAACCGGCTTTAAGCGCAAATACAATTCCGGCAAACACAAAGCCCGTGGCACGACGATGATTCATCCACTCGGAATGATCGGCCACATCGCCCATCATAGCCCACAGCAAAGGAATTGTAGGAGCATACGCCAGACTCTTAAGAATATTGAGTGTGAAAATCAGACCGATATTGTCGGCAGGAACCACAAAGAAAAGTCCTGTAAAAACAGCTGTCAGCGCCAGACAAACGATAAATACATTGCGTTTGCCAAAAATGCCCGACAACCAGCCTGACAGGAAAATAACTCCTAAAAGGGTTATTACCTGACCTATCATATTGAACAGGCTAAAACCTACAGCAAAAACCTGATCGTTGTTGTGTGCAATAAGTCCGAAAGCATCAAGAAATTTATGAAATGTACCATAAGTAACGCCCTCGTCGGCCACCAGATTGAAATTACGAAGAAAATCAAAAAGTGCATTTTTCTCCACTACATAATTAAAATAGTACGACATACCACTTCCCCACATAGCCAGCGTGGTGAAAAGGAAAAGTGTGAGCACAAACATAGCCCGCCACGGAGCATTGCGGATAATATCCTTAAAGTCCTGTTTGATTGAAGTTTTCTGATTTACAGGAGGGGTAATACGTTCTTTGGTTGTAAAAAATGTGATCAAAAGCAATACCACCACAATCACTGCAAAAAGCCCAATAGTCCACGACCAGCCTTTCTCAGCGTCACCCTGTCCGAAGCGTGCTACAAGCGGCAGGGTAAGTCCCTGTACCACAAAAGTGGCGATGGTGGCAGTCACAAACCGTATCGACGAAATGCTTGTACGCTCTTTGATATCGCTCGTCATTACACCGCCAAGCGAAGAATAAGGAGTATTATTGAATGAATAAACCGACATTAATAAGGTATATGTAATACCTGCATAAATAATTTTTCCGCGCTCACCCAGATCGGGAGTTGCAAAGGCAAGTACAAAAAACACTGCAAACGGAATGGCTGTCCACAGAATCCATGGACGGTATTTTCCCCATTTTGTGTTTGTTCTGTCGGACAGAATGCCCACAAGCGGATCGACAAAAGCATCGAAAATACGTGCAAAAAGCAGAATCATACCTGCGGCTGTTGCTTTAATTCCAAATATATCGGTATAGAAAAAAAGCTGAAACATCATCATCATTTGGAAAATGAGATTGGCTGAGCCATCTCCGAGACTATAACCAACTTTCTCGCCAAACGAAACTTTTTGTGAATTTGATTTCATAAACATTTAAATTATGAGCCCAAAGGCCCGGTGACTGATGACCCGATGCCGGCTTTCATTACAATTAACAATATATTGCTGATATAAGGCCCTTTAAGCTAACACTAATCCGGATTTACAAACACAGAAGCCCCGTTTCCGTAAATGGTTACGGAGCCTCTGCGAAAGTTTTATTCAGCATTTATAAAATTAATATACAAGCTCGCCCGAGAAGTCAACACTTACATCTTTTCCGGCCAAACCGTCGGCTGTACCTTTGTAAGCGTGTTTGCGTTTGTATTCTTTATCCCACAAGTTGGGTGCATCATCCGGAATCCAGTATTCGTGCTCATCCGGATGATCCGAAACACCCCAGATAGTAATTCCGTATTGTTTGTCCTTTGGAATATATTTTTTGTACGATTCAATGACAAAACGATACATTTCAGACTGTTTGGCATAGTCGTCGAGTGTCGGACTGCTGGTATTTACCTTAATATCAAGCTCAGATACTTTGATAAGTTTACCTGTGGCGCCCAGTTTTTGGAACATCTGCCTGATTTTGGCAGTATCGCTGGTAATGCTGATGTGCATTTGCGTACCAATGCCATCCACGGTAGCGCCCTGACTTTCGATATATTGTACATATTCGATAAGCCCATCGCATTTCTGCAAACTGTACTCCAGATTGTAATCGTTGATAAACAGAACATTATCAGGATTTCCATACTCTCGGGCAAGCTTAAAGGCTTTCACTGCGAAATCTTTTCCAAGATATTTTACCCAGTAAAATTCATCTGTGGACTGTTCGGCTACATCACCATCTCGCAACGTTCCATTTTCTTTCATCGGTTCATTTACCACATCCCATGCTTTTACATTGTCTTTGTAATGAGTCATCATGTTCTGAATCCAATGGGTCATTGCGCCATCAATCAACGCGCGTTTTTCTTCATCGGTTTTTTCGATAATGGTCACACTTTTAGCCTTGCGACGGACACTTGCAGGCGTGTTTTTAGAAACCACAATATTGTCGATATAGAAAGTGGCCGCTGTTTCGCCAAAGTCGAATATAAATTTATCACGGTCGGCCTTGGTTGGTTTCAGTGTTTTCTGCACCTGAGTCCAGGTTGTCCCCACTGTAATGCCTCCATAATAATCAGCATTGTAGTCGGCACCCTGAATCTCAACCTGCAAAGCTGCAGTAGTAGATGCTTTTACCATAAAAGTGCAATTGTATTCAACTCCCTCTTCGAGCGGAGTGGCGAAAGTAAACACTTGTTGAGCACTGTAATTGTTGGCAGCAGTAGGATTGGTAAGTACCATACAGTAACCCGTATTACCAAAACCTTCGCCCTGAGCCGAAACTGCGCGGGTTGAACTATTACCCCAGCCTCCCCAGCCTGAAAGCGAACCATTTTCAAAATCGCCGTTTGAAATAAGATTCACTACTGTCGGAGCTGCATCTTTATCCACAACTTTTATATTATCCACATCAATATAATAAGTAACTCCCGGAAGATAACCAAGATCGAAATTCATTTTAAACGAAGCACCTGTAAAAGCATCGTCGTTGGCATTAAGTGTAAAAACCACCTGCTGCCAGGTAGAATTTGTTACGAACGCTTCGGTTGTTGACCCATTTGCATACCAATCCATCCAGGGATAATTATTATTCAAACCACTGAACGAAATACGACCTTTTCCGGCAATATCACTTTTAATAAAAAACGACACTTCGTAAGTATGATCGGGTACAATAGCAATATCGGGCGTTGTAAGTTGTAAACTCCATGCATTGGCCGAAGTACCCGATGATTTCATCACCAAAGCTTTTGCGCTGGCCGAAAGTCCTTTTCCATCCTCTACAGCAATGCCATCTCCCGGATTATTTCGTGCCCAGCCACTGAAGCTACCATCTTTCAAGCCTGTAAGATCAATGGCATTGGCGCCTGGAGCGTCAGGCAAAACAGTTGGGGCAATTAAACCATTGAGGTAAGATGCGTTCTGATTTTGGTGCCAAACCAGTGTATGACCGTACATTGTAAGCCCGGCTTCCTGTACTTGCGCCAGCATTGCATCTACTTTTGTGAAATTAATCTGGCCATTGGAACCCACCATAGCTCCATGCTTCATTTCGTAGCCAATTACCACTTCGTCGAAATTGGCATTTACAATATTGCGGTAAGTTTCGTTGTTCATATAAAAATCGAGACCCACACCTACTCCGAGTTTAAAATCAGTATAGTTTTTAAGCACTTCGTAGCGCTCAATTTTTTCGGCCAGTGGCAATGGTAAATCCGACATAGCCACTTCGCCTTTGTTCGGGTCTTTGTACCATTCCATAATCATATCGTCGCACGAGCTAAACATAAAGCTCACAGCAGCAGCCAGCGACAGCATTTTGATATATTTCATTTTTCTGTATTATTTAAAAGGTTATTCATTGCTTGTTACCGGAAAATCGCTGTACTCAGGTTTGACAAGCGATACCACTCGCCAGTTGTCGGTATATACTTTTACTGAAGTAGCCGAGGACACAAATTCAGTTTCGTCAGCATCGTTTTTTGTAATATTCGAAAGTTTAAAGTCTGAGTTTTCGAAAAAGAAGCCAAAATTCTGCCAGCTTGCGCCTTCACGATAAACCAAAACATCTTCGAAAGTATAAACCTGATCGGTCGACGCAAATGCGTAGAATTTATTCAAAGGAATAGTTACAGTCACCCAACCTTTAGTGGAAAAAGGAACCACAGCTTTGTTTTCAATCCACGGCACATAATTGTAAACGGCACCAGACCATTCGCCACCATTAAAGTTATTAGCCAAACAAATTTTCAGGAAGCCCGTATTCGCCCATTCTTCAGGTACAAAAATATCGAACTGCAAAGCCACATCGGCCACCGGAGTTTCGGCAGGAATAAACGGTGTGAGCTGAGCACGCCAGTTATCCACATCGTTTCCGGCAGTCCACACTTCGGTATTACGGTTTTTAGCAGCGGGGAACGAAGCCAGACGCGCGGGTCGGTGCGCCACATATTTTCCCTGCGACATTGAGCCCGGAGCACCAATAGGCGCCGATTCGAGATCAGCATCGTTGAGCATACTGCCTGTTTCGCTCCAGCCCCAAAAGCCCTGCTGACCGTTGCCATCAAAATCGAGCAACACACCGCGTTTTACGTTGAAGTAGGCAGATGAATATGCACCACCATTGGCACCTTCCACCAAAATGGAACCTCCATCGGCCGAAACACCAGCAGGTACTGCCACTTTACAGAATTTCCCATCTTCGTCCGACACAATTCCTTCGGTTACAACCACATTGCCGGGGAAAGTAACTTTCTCAATTTCAACCAATCCGGTTCCGTTTATCACTATGGTATCGCCAGCCTGAGGCATGGTGTGCGAAACTGAAGTAATAGCAGGAGCAGCCGAGCGAATTTCAAAATTATAAGTCAGTTCAGTGGCTGCCTTGATAATGCGAATGGTATTCCGCACATCGTCGGATGCTTTTGAAGTTGGCGTTTCGCGCGAAATCTGCACAAGCAAATTATTATCGGTTACATACACAGGGTTTATATAAGTTTCGTATCCATTCACCAACACTTTTTTCACTCCGGTAAAACCTTTACCTTCCAAACGGAGAACCTGACCCAAACGGGCAAAAGTAACAGGACGGTCGGGTACATCGGAGTCTGCATCTTCGAGATAAACAGCACTTACACTGATAGGTGTGCTCGCACTCTCGTCGGTTTCGTCGCACGAACTAAGTAAAGGCAGGACAAAAAAGCTGCACAGAAGCAAGGCCATTGTCCATAATTTATTGTTTAATATTATATTTTTCATTATTTCGTCGCTTAATTAGTTAAACAAATCTGTAATCCTTTCTTCGGTAAATGTATAGTTTACCGGAGCCATTTTCAAAAGCGGGTTTTGAACCATTTCCGATTCTGGATAAGGCAGCAGCAGTCTTTCGGCTGTGGCCGGATTTACGGGACGTGTAGTGGTTTCTTCCGATTTTTCAAGTGTATGCGCATTTTTATCGTAAGTGTACGAACCATTGTGTGCACGATCCTGTAACTCAATATAATTCAGCACCTCCTGTTGTTTGTAGTATGAGCGACTAAGCAGGTCGTACCAGTACAAACCTTCCATGGCAAACTCTACGCGGCGTTCGTGACGAATAGCCTGATAATCGAGTGTTGTGCGTGCAGGTACTTTGGCACGTGCACGAACCATATTAAAATACTGAAGTGCTTTTGCATCGGTAGTGCTGGCATTGTTTCCCAAAATAGCTTCAGCATAATTCAGATACACTTCGGCCAAACGAATCATATAAGTATTCAGAGCCGAATTCATACGCGACGATTTGCCATCGGTATCTTTGGTTGAGCCTACAACTCCTTTTTTTACATTACAACGGTCGGTCGCTTTTTCGTACAAATAGCCACCATTTGCTTTGTTTATTTCGGGATATACATCGCCATAAGCCATAAATGTAGCTTTACGACGAAGGCTGTCTTCGCGCTCATATTCGCTCATCATATCGTACGAAGCAAAAGTGTAATAACCCCAGGCAGCGTCGTCGCCGGTAATTTCAGAGCCATTTGCAAAATAAGCCTGATGTGTGTTAGTCACTCCGTAATCGCCGTTTGGCACCCATTGAAGCGCAAAAAGCGACTCTTTATTGTTATTGTTTTCCACTTTAAAAAGATCGGCATAGTTTCCCACAAGCGAAAGTCCGCTTTCTTCAATAACCTTTTCAGCAGCCTGACGGGCAAGTCCCAGATAAGTTTCGTTACGCAAACCGCTGTTTGGATTATCGCTGATACCCGACACATGCAGGTACACCCTCGAAAGCATGGCAAAGGCACTCCATTTGGTAAGGCGTCCGGCCTGACCTACAGTGGCAGGAAGATGTTTGGCTGCAAACTCAAGATCGCGCATGGCAAACTCGAAAACCTGATTGCGTGGATTAGTATTTACGATAGGTTTGTTTACCAGCACCGAGTTATCTTCAATCAGAATGACATTGCCCCAAAGTGAAGCCAGATACCAGTAAGCAGTACCACGCATAAAGCGGGCTTCAGCTATGGCTACATTTTTCTGTTGTTCGGTGACATTTTTCGAATTCTTCTGAATATTATTTATTGTGTTATTGGCTTGTCCCACTACATTGTAAAAAGCCTGCCATGCCGACACAAGCGGACCGGTAAGCGAAGTTTCGGTGAGGTCGGTAAACGGATAAATATAATCGGAATAGGGAGCATAGAGATTATTACTTCGTCCATCGCCCAGGGCGTAATAAAATTTATCATTAAAATCGAACCACACTTTATTGTACAAGCCTGCAGTGGCAGCACGAAGGTCGTTTTCCGACTGGAAAAAGTTATCGAGTGTTACGCGGTCGTTGGGCGACACTTCGAGGAAACTCTCGTCGCAGGCCGTGAGTGTGAGTGAGCCTGCCAGCACCAAAGCGCTTATTATTTTATTATATGTCTTCATATTACTTTCTGTTATAAAAAGATTAGAATGTAAGGGTTAATCCGAATGTATAAATGCGTGGCGAAGGATAGCGCGCATTGTCGATACCGGTAAGCAGTGCACTTTGATCGATCGAACCAATTTCAGGATCGTAGCCCGAATATTTGGTAAATGTGTAAAGATTCTGCAGGTTGGCATACAATTTCAGATCGGAAATACCGATTTTTGAAATCCATTTTTTAGGAATGAAATATCCGAACGACACATTCTGAATACGCAGATAAGAACCATCTTCCACAAAACGATCGCTGTAGCGGTAGTTCGACGACGAAGCTGCCGACGAAGCTGCCATACGTGGCATATAAGGATCGCCACCGGTAATTTGCACATTGCGATAATCGTTAGGACCATTCGGATCGATAAGTCCGAGTCGGGCATAAGTAGTGGCCGATTTCAGCAAATTGGTGTTTTCGCGTGGATTTTCGAGCCAGCGACGCTGATAATTCACCACCTCGTTTCCATAAGAACCTGAAAGGCTGACGGTAAGATCGAAATTTTTGTAGGTAAATGTGTTTCCGATACCATAAGTAAAGGCCGCTTCCGGGTTTCCGATATATGTACGGTCGTCCTGATTAATCACACCATTGCCATCGCGGTCTTCGAAAATATAGTCGCCAATCCAAACACCACTTTCACCAATGGTCATTCCTTCGGGAAGTGCTGTGGGCACTACATTTCCTGCAGCATCTTTATAATAAAAATCGGTGGCTTTTTCGAAACGTCCAATTACCTTGTAACCATAAAATTGTCCGATAGGCTGACCCACTGCGGTGCGTGTTACGATCGTCGTTTCGGAACCTTCCTGAATGGTGCGGTCGAGGATACTCGATTCGGTATCAAGCGACAACACTTTGTTACGGTTGAGCGAGAATACAAAATTCGATTTCCAGGTGAAACCTTTTTTATCGATATTTACAGTATTCAATGTCAGCTCAATACCTTTATTTTCGAGCGATCCGATATTTGCCCATGGCGAAGAAGTTGAGCCCTGTCCGGCTGTTCCCACATAAGCAGGCAAAGGCAAACGGAGCAAAAGGTTGTTAGTTTTCTTATAATAAAGGTCGGCAATCAGTTCAATGCGGTTGCGGAACAAACTAAGATCGAGACCAATATTGCTTGAGTTAGTGGTTTCCCACTGCAAATCAGGATTGGCTGTATTTCCGCTTAGCAAAGCAGTTCCCCAAATAGTCGCGACAGTGGCCATTGTGGAAGTGTAAGCATAATCTTCTACATTCTGATTACCCACAGCACCCCAACCCAAACGGAGTTTAAGGTTGTTCACCACATCATTGTCGGCCAGAAACGATTCGTTTGAAACTTTCCATGCCAAAGCAGCCGATGGAAACCATCCCCAGCGATTTCCGGCAGCAAATTTCGATGATCCGTCGCGACGAAGTGTAGCAGTAAGCAGATATCGGTCGTCGAATGAGTAAAAAGCACGTCCGAAATATGAAAGCAGTGAATTAGCACCACTACTGCCACTATTTTTAGCCGAATTGGCATCTCCTGCGTTCAGGTCGTGCGCCACATTGGTGATAAAACCATTGCGGAAGCCCATCAGATATTCCCACTGCGACTTTTGCATTTCCTGTCCGAGCATAAAGTTCAGATTGTGCAAATCGTTAAATGTTTCGTTGTAAGTCAACAAGTTACGCCACGACCAGAATTTACTGTAGCTTTTTGAGCGTTCCGATTCGATAATTTCATTTTCAATGGCTCCGAATTTATACGAAGGATTAAAACGGTAGGTGTTGTTCATTCCGTAATCGAACGACAGTTCTGTTTTGAATGTAAGACCTTTCATCAAAGCAGCTTCGAGATATGAATTGGCACGAACACCCGTTTTTTCGTTGTAGTTTTCCTTGATCATAGCCAATCCTACAGGGTTGTTTTGTACATATTCGTCGGTATCAGGACCATCGAAAGTACCTTCTGCATTACGTACCGACACGTTAGGAGTTTGTTTCAGAGCTGTTTTAATCAACGATTCATCGGCTACAGTCACATTTTGTGTAGAGTTGCTAAAGTTGAAATTCACACCCGATTTCAACCATTTTTTCAGCTGTGCATCAATGTTCGAACGCAGGTTGAGTCGCTCAAAACCCGAACCAATGGCAATACCGTTTTGATTGAGATAACCTGCTCCAATAGCATAGTTTACCTGCTCATTGCCACCAGTCATCGAAATGTTATGGCTAGTCATTGGGGCTTTCGAAAACATTTCGCTTTGCCAGTCGGTACCAGCACCAAGCAATTCGGCACGAACAAAAAAGTCGTCGCCCATTACAATGGCAGCTTCCGTGCGCGCGTTCTTATGTATGGCATATTCCTGAAGATTCATCATCTCCAGTTTATTTGGCATTTCCTGCCAGCCTGTATAGCCGTTATAAGTGATTTTCGCTTCGCCTTTCTGGCCTTTTTTGGTTGTAATCATAATCACCCCATTGGCAGCGCGCGAGCCATAAATAGCTGTGGCTGAAGCATCTTTCAATACATCCATCGACACAATGTCCGAAGGATTTATCGATGAAAGCGGATTTTCTGATCCTGAAGCACTTGAACCATCAATAATGACGCCATCGATCACGAAAATTGGTTCGTTAGAAGCATTTAGTGAGTTGATACCACGAATACGAATTGAAGAACTGGCACCCGGCATACCTGAATTTTGCTGAATCTGAACTCCGGCTGCACGCCCCTGAAGTATCTGATCGATAGAAGTGACCACTGATTTTTGAATGGCATCACCCGAAACTGAAACAACCGAACCTGTTACATCAGCACGTTTCATTTGTCCGTAACCCACTACCACTACTTCTTCGAGCCCGAGCACGTCAGCATCGAGTGTCACATCGAGTTGTGTTTTGCCATTTACAGGCACTGTTTTGGTTTTGTAGCCGATATAAGTAAATACCAACGAGGCATTGCGACCCACGCGTATTTCATACTTACCATCGAGGTTCGTAATGGTACCATTTGTTGTACCCGCCTCCACTACATTCACACCAAGGAGCGTTTCTCCTGTGGCATCTTTAATCGTTCCCCGTACTGTGATGGACTGAGCCCACAAAGCCACCGGCATACACAGCATGAAAAATGCAAAGATTAATTGCTTTTTAATTGTGATTTTCATGTGATTTTTGTTTGTTTTCTTTTAAGGACACATGAAACCTGCAAACAATGCCGTTCTCATGTGATTTTTATTATTCTCTCAGATTAAAGTTTTGCTCCCTTTTTTCAGGTCGCGTACGTACATCAAAAAAATAAATGCTCAAGCGGAAAATCCGTTTAGCTTTTGCAGATATATAACCGA
>CAZDSY010000048.1:0-21107 GCA_964508285.1 uncultured Paludibacter sp. | reverse complement strand
TATTTCAACGCTTACAGGTTCTGGGAATTATTTTCATTAAACGCTGACAGGTTCTTCGAACGCTGTCAGGTTGGCTGAGTTCGAATGCCTTTTGGGTTAATTCATGAGCAACCTGTCAGGGTGATTGCACCTGACATGGTTGAAAAATAGAAAAATACCTGTAAAGTCGGTTTATATAACTTGGTTCAATACCTTTCATTCTTTTCAAATTTCCTTATCTTTGTATAAATTTTCATTTAAAAAAGATTTGATAATGAAAAACGGATTTGTACGGGTTGCTGCGGCAATTCCATCGGTAAAGGTTGCCGATTGTAGATTTAATATTTCGGGCATAGAAAACCTTGTAAAAGAGGCTGATAATGCAAATGTACAAGTTATTTGTTTTCCTGAATTGTCGGTTACGGGCTATACTTGCGCCGATTTGTTTTTTCAGCAGTACCTACTCAATCAGGTTCACGAAGCGTTGAATCGGTTGTGTATGTTTTCGTATGATGCTAAAGCAGTCATTATTGTAGGCGCTCCGCTTGAAAACAGGAACAAACTTTATAATACGGCTGTGGTTATGCAAGGTGGAAAAGTTCTTGGTGTTGTGCCAAAAACTTTTTTACCCAATTCGAATGAGTTCTACGAAAAACGCTGGTTTTCGCCTGCCAATGAGATTGATGAAGAAATGATAAATGTTGCAGGTGACGAAGTTCCTTTTGGTACAAAACTGCTTTTCACTAACGAAAATTTTAGTTTCGGGATAGAACTCTGCGAAGATTTGTGGGTGCCATTGCCACCAAGTACGCATCATGCCATAAATGGAGCTGATATTGTTTTCAATCTTTCGGCATCAAACGAATTAATTGGTAAAAATACTTATTTGCGTAAACTTATCGAGCAACAATCGGCGCGTTGTAATGCAGGTTATGTGTATGCTTCTGCGGGGTTTGGCGAATCGACTACCGATGTTGTGTTTGCAGGAAATGCTCTTGTGGCCGAAAACGGCAAGATGATTGCCGAAAGTAAACGTTTCAGTTTTGAACCGCAAATGGTTATATCTGATATTGATGTAGAACTTTTGCGCTCCGAACGGTTACGAAATACTAATTTTGCTGTTCAGAATGGCAAAAACGATTATAAACCAATCTCATTTAAAACGGTAAATTTACCCGACGATTTCAAGCTAAGTCGAACGATTAATAAGCATCCCTTTGTACCATCAGTAGCAAACCGCAATGAATCCTGCGAAGAAATATTTTCGATACAGGTAAGCGGACTCGCACAACGTTGGCAGCATACCAATGCTAAAACTATGGTTATCGGTATTTCCGGCGGACTCGATTCAACCCTGGCTTTACTTGTTACGGTAAAAACTGCAGATAAACTCGGAATAAGTCGTGAAAGAATTACCGGAATTACCATGCCCGGATTCGGAACAACGGGTCGTACCTATAATAATGCCATTCAGTTAATGAAATCATTAGGTATTACATCGCTCGAAATTCCCATTAAAGATGCTTGTATCCAGCATTTTATAGATATTGGGCACGACCCTGATGTGCACGATGTTACATACGAAAATGTGCAAGCGCGAGAACGAACCCAAATACTTATGGACATTGCTAATAAACAAAACGGACTTGTAGTAGGCACAGGCGATTTATCGGAACTTGCACTAGGTTGGGCAACGTACAATGGCGATCACATGTCGATGTATGGCGTGAACAGTGGCATACCTAAAACACTTGTACGTTATTTGGTGGAATGGGCAGCGCATCAAACCGATGCAAATTCCGAAGCAATTTTGCTTGACATACTCAAAACACCTGTTAGCCCGGAATTGCTCCCTGCTGCAAAAGATGGAACTATCAGTCAGAAAACTGAAGACTTAATCGGACCGTACGAATTGCACGATTTCTTTTTATATTATCTTGTTCGTTACGGATTTAGTCCTGATAAAATTTTAATGCTTGCCAAAAATGCATTCTCAGAGGATTTTTCGAAAGAAATAATTGAGAAATGGTTGAAAGTGTTTCTGCGTAGATTCTTTGCACAGCAATTCAAACGTTCATGTATGCCCGATGGACCGAAAGTAGGATCGGTAAATCTTTCACCGCGTGGCGATTGGCGTATGCCAAGTGATGCAGTGGCTTTTATTTTGGACGAGAATTAATTAATATCCAAACTTCATGTATAAAATTCTTTAAATTCTTATGTTTAGTAAAATTTTTTACGGAAATAACCTCGAATCGTGGGGAGTATCTCTAATAATTATAGCCGGTGCTTTTGTTTTAATAAAAATCATAAGTTTTATAAACAAACGTTTTATCCGGAAACTCACTTCAAAAACATCCAGCAGACTCGACGATATACTTTTTAAAATGCTCGAAGCACCTGTTTTGTTAGGTTTAATGCTTGTGGCGATATGGATTGCATCGAGCAGGCTTGAACTTCCGATAAAAGTTGATCGGATTATTTATAAATCGTATCAAATATTGATCGTATTGAATATAACCTGGTTTGTATCGCGTTTTGCGAATGCATTAATTCAAGAGTATCTTGAACCTGCTGCAGAAAAAAATCAAACTCGCTTTATCAGTGCTTCGGTACTGCCGCTTGTTCGAAGAAGCATACTTTCTTTAATTTGGGCGTTAGGAATAGTGATGGCACTAAACAACGTGGGAGTAGATGTGGCTACACTTATCGCCGGACTTGGTATTGGGGGATTAGCTTTTGCGCTTGCTGCCCAGGATACTATCAAAAATATTTTTGGAGGAATTACCATTTTTACTGATAATCCTTTCCGCATTGGCGACAGGATTAAAGTTGATGGATTTGACGGATTCGTGGAAGATATTGGAATACGTAGTACCCGAATCAGAACTTTGGAAAAAAGATTGGTAACTATTCCGAATTATAAAATTGTAGAAGCTTCGGTTGAAAATGTGTCGGAAGAACCTAAACGACGCGTGTTGATGAAAATCGGGCTGGTTTACAATACTTCTCCTGAGAAAATGGAAATGGCTATCCGTATTTTAAAAAATATTCCAAAACATGTGAAGCATGTCGATCCTGACGAAATGATAACAACTTTCTCTGATTTTGGTGAACATGCACTCTATATCACTTATATTTATTTTGTACTGAAAGATGGTGATGTGATGAATACACCTTCAGAAGTAAATTTTCATATTCTTAAACAATTTAAAGAAGCTGGAATTGAATTTGCATACCCGACTCAAACAATTTATTTGGCTAACGAAGAAAAAAGTTGACTAAATTATTATGTAAATAGTCATGACTTTATAAAGTTTATAAAGAAATCGATAGTTTGTTTGAATATCTATTGATTTTATAAGGTTAAAGCATAATCTTCCATAAAACAAAAAAACCTGATTGATTTTTTAATCGTCAGGTTTTTTTTGATTAAGGAGTGTATGTTTTTTATAAATTACCAATACATTTCTTTACCCTCATAATAATTAATAAAAGCTTTATTTACAAGTCTGTTTCCGCCAGGTGTAGGATATTCGCCGGTAAAATACCATTTCCCTTTATGATTTGGGCATGCTTTATCCAAACCCACGATAGTTTGATAAACCAATTCTACTTCACAACCTATTGATCCATTGGCAAGCATGGAAGTAATTTTATCAGATACTTCTTTCTGGCTGAACTGACCGTAAATTTCTGTTACATAATTCACAACTTTTTCCTTCGGCAAATGTTCCTGTGCTTTGCATTTGGCGTAAACATCATCAATCACATGCTGCATATTTCTGTCTTTCAAAAGTTGAATAGCTGCTCTGAAAGCGCAAAATTCACTCATTCGAGCCATATCGATACCATAATAATCAGGGAAACGTACTTGGGGCGATGAGGATACGATCACTATTTTTTTTGGTTCAAGGCGATCAAGAATTTTTAATATGCTCTGTTTGAGTGTAGTTCCTCTTACTATTGAGTCGTCGATGGCTACAAGATTATCTACTCTTCCCGGACGTAATGTGCCATAAGTGACATCGTAAACATGCGTAGCCAAATCATCGCGCTCTTTATTTTGTGATATAAAGGTACGAAGTTTCATATCTTTAATTAATACCTTTTCGCTGCGTGGCGTTTTTCCGGTAAGTTCTTTTATACCATCCATCATGCCGTAAAAGGCAACTTCTGCTGTATTGGGGATAAATGAAAAAACAGTATTATCAATGTCATTGTCAACTGCTCTCAATATGTCGGCAGAAAGTGATTTGCCAAGTTCCTTGCGTTCTTTGTAAATATCGGTATCGCTGCCTCGCGAGAAATAAATTCGCTCGAAAGAACATTTCGAAAGTTCCGGAGATGCATCCCTGATTGTTTCAAACTTGATATTTCCGTTTTTCTTAATTATTATTGCCTGTCCGGGCTGAAGTTCATAAACATCTTCGGTTTTTACATTCATTGAAGTTTGAATAACCGGACGTTCTGACGCAATAACTGCAATTTCATCGTCGTGATAATAAAAGCATGGACGAATACCATTAGGATCGCGAAAAACGAATGCATCGCCATGACCGAGCATCCCGCAAATTACATATCCTCCATCCCAGTATTTTTCCGATTTGCGTATAAAAGCAGCTATATCAAGATTTTCTTCTATTTTTCGGGTAATAGTAATATCGTTACTGTATCGCTGCTTAATTACATCGTATTCTTTCTGCACTTCCTTATCCAAATTAAATCCAAGTGATTCGAGCATAAGGAAAGTATCTCCCTTGTCCCTGGGATGTTGACCTTTGAGAGTGAGTTGTTCAAAAAGTTCATCTACATTGGTAAGATTAAAATTTCCGGCAAGTACTAAAGTGCGGTTTTTCCAGTTATGTCGACGCAAAAAAGGATGCACGTACGAAAGTCCGCTGCGCCCTGTAGTACTGTAGCGTAAATGTCCGAGATATAGTTCAGCAGCATAGGGCAATGTTTCTTTTGATAGTATTACATCTTCGAGCACAGATTCGGGGGTAGATGAATTTTTCCTGCTAATACTATCGAAAATTTCCTGAATAGCATTTTTCCCTTCTACACGATCGCGCCAGATATATTCTTCGCCCGATGGCATATCAAGTTTTAGAGCAGCAATTCCCGCACCTTCCTGGCCACGGTTATGCTGTTTTTCCATAAGCAGATACATTTTTTGTAAGCCATATTGCCATGTACCGTATTTTTGCTGATAATATTCAAGCGGCTTCAGCAGCCTTATCATTGCTATTCCGCACATAAAATTATTTTGTGTTGCGAGTTTTATGTTTTGTTTTTAGAAGGTGACGCTTTGTAATTCGTTTTCACGAGTTTCAAGATTATTTTTCATAAACCTGAAACTGAATTAAAAACCCCCGCTTTGTATATTGCAGGGGTTGTAATGTTATAATTATTCTACAGTTACCGATTTAGCAAGATTGCGTGGTTGATCCACATCGCATCCTTTTACTACAGCTATATGATAAGCAAAAAGTTGTAATGGAATTGCAGCCAAGAGTGGAACAAGGCATTCTTCAGTATCAGGAATGCTGATAGTGTAATCCGAAAGATTCTGGACAACAGTATCACCTTCGGTAACGATAGATATAATTCTTCCTTTGCGGGCTTTAATTTCCTGTATATTACTTACAATCTTTTCGTACATGCCTGAATTTGGTGCAATAACTACCACCGGCATTTCCTGACTGATTAGTGCAATAGGACCATGCTTCATTTCGGCTGCAGGATAGCCTTCAGCATGTATGTAAGAGATTTCTTTCAGTTTCAGTGCTCCTTCGAGAGCTACAGGAAAATTATAGCCTCTTCCGAGATAAATAAAATTCTGGGCGTAGGTAAAGGTTTTTGCAAATTGAGCAATTGCATCATTCTGATTGAGCAGTGATTTCATTTTTTCAGGAATTCTTCCAAGTTCATGAACGATTCTTAGGTAATCTTCTTCACTGATTGTTCCTTTTTCCTTGCCTATTATCAATGCAAGCATAATAAGTACTGTTACCTGAGCTGTAAAAGCTTTGGTTGAAGCTACCCCAATTTCAGGTCCAACATGTGTATAGCAACCCGAGTGCGTCATACGCGGAATAGAAGAGCCAACTACATTACAAATACCGAAAATAAATGCACCCTGCGATTTTGCCAATTCCACAGCCGCTAAAGTATCGGCTGTTTCGCCCGATTGTGAAATGGCAATTACAATATCGTCCTTGTAAATTACCGGTTTACGATAGCGAAATTCGGATGAGTATTCAACTTCGACCGGAATGCGTGCTAATTCCTCTATAGCATACATCCCGATTTGTCCGGCATGCCAAGAAGTTCCGCATGCTGTTATAACTATGCGGCGAGCATTCAGAAATTTCTCTTTATTATCGATAAACCCCGAAAGTGTAATATTGTTCTCATCCACATTTACCCTGCCACGCATGCTGTCGGCTAGTGTTTTTGGTTGCTCGAAAATTTCCTTCAACATAAAATGCGGATATCCACCCTTTTCGAGTTGACTTATTGTCAATTCAAGTTTTTTGATTTCTGGTGTTTTTTCGACATTCGAAATTGTTTTTATTTTAATATCACAGTCTTTGGTAAGGGTAACGATTTCTTCATCGCCAACATAAACGACCTTATTTGTAAATTCTACAATAGGCGTAGCGTCCGAAGCAAGAAAATATTCTCCATCTCCAATTCCAACTACTAACGGACTTCCTTTTCGCGCAGCAACAATTGTATTGGGTTGACCCTTTTCAATTACCGCGATGGCATAAGCACCTACAACCTGATTTAATGCTAATTGAACAGCTTCAGTTAGATTTACATTATTAGATTTTTTTACATATTCAATTAGTTGAATCAGTACTTCTGTGTCAGTTTCGCTTGTAAAGGTAAAACCTTGCTCTTTCAAACCTTCCTTAAGTACAGCATAATTTTCAATAATTCCATTGTGTATCAAAGCCAGTTCTTCCGATTGTGAATAATGCGGATGAGCATTCACTGTATTTGGTTCGCCATGCGTTGCCCATCGTGTGTGTGCTATCCCAATATTTCCACTGATATCCCGTTCATCGGCATACCGAACCAAATCAGATACTTTCCCTTTCGTTTTGTAAATATTTAATTCAGTTTTGTTCATTAGGGCTATGCCTGCGCTGTCATATCCACGATACTCGAGACGTTGTAATCCTTTTATCAAAATCGGATATGCTTCGCGATATCCGATATAACCTACAATTCCACACATTTTCTGTTAGTTTATTTTATGATTATTATATTCTGTTTCTAATCCGGTTCATTGCTGTTATGGTATTTTCAGTTGTATTAAATCCTGAAAACCGCATATAACCTTCGCCCGATGAACCAAAGAAAATTCCCGGCATACTTACAATCTGAAAGTCGTTAAGGAGTGTCTGAAAAAACTTCCAAGATGATTGACCATCAGGAGTGCTGAACCAAACATAAGGTGAGTTTTTACTTCCGTAAACATTTAGTCCGGCTTCTTTCAGACTGCTATAAATTATGTTTGCATTTTGAAGATAACATTCGATACGTTCACGTACCTGAATTTTTCCCTGTTTGCTGTAAATAGCTTCAGCCCCTCTTTGAACTATATAAGATACTCCGTTAGTGTAATTCGCATTTCGGCGATGCCATAATTTAAGGAGCGGAACTGGTTCACCCATACGAGTATAAACTATTAATTCAGAAGGAATAACAGTATAACCACAACGCAATCCGGTAAAACCAGCCGTTTTGGAATAACTTCTAATTTCGACTGCTACCTTTTTGGCTCCTTTTATTTCGTAAATACTTTTTGGCACTTCTTTATCGGTGATATATGAATGATATGCACCGTCATAAACAATAATACTCTGATGTTCGATTGCGTATTCGACCCACAACTTTAACTCGTTGCGTGAAATAGTTGTACCTGTAGGATTACCGGGATTACAAAGATATATTACATCTACTTTTTCAGTAGGTATTTGCGGAACAAACCCGTTGTCCTCATGACAATTAAGGTAAACTATGTTGCTCCATTTGTCTTCATCATAAATTTCACCGGCACGTCCACTCATGATGGTGGTTTTTTCGTAAACTGGATAAACCGGATCGGTTATTGCTATAATATTATCTCGTCCAAGTACATGACCTATATTTCCGAGATCCGATTTAGCACCATCATTGATAAAAATGTTTTCTTTTTCGAAAACAATACCTTCAGAGCGGTAATCCTTTATAATTTTTTCAATTAGAAAATCGTAACCCCGAATAGGGCTATAACCTCTGAAAGTGTCGGCGTAAGCCATTTCCTCTACCGCATTTTGCATTGCTTTTACTGCTTCCTGGGGTAAGGGAAGTGTTGTATCGCCTTTACTGAGCGATATTATGCGTGCTGTAGGATGAAGAATCCTGTATGCATTGACACGCTTATCTATCTCATCGAAATAATAAATTTCAGGTGTTTTCAGATAATTTTCGTTTGCCAATGCCATTGTAAAAATACCTTTTGTGGTTTATTTAAAGTTTCTGAAGTAATAAAGTGCAAAATTGCGCATTTTTTTTGAAATATCGACGCCTGTGGTCAATTTTATTATTCAAAATGTAATTTAAAAAGTGCAAAATTCACTGTCGAGTTAATGTGTTTTTTTGTTTATTTAATCTTGAAGATTCACAACTGTACGTCCTTTAAGTTTTCCTTCAAGTATTTTTAGTAATGTATCCGGAGTGTTTTCGAGTGAAATTTCAGTGTACATTTCATGTAAATTGTCAGGCTTAAAGTCATTAGCTAGCTTTTCCCATAATTCAGGACGTAAAGCAGCAGGATAATTTTGAGCTGAAGTACCAATAAGTGAAATTCCCCGAAGAATGAATGGAAATACAGTCAAATCGAGTTTGGTTGACGAAACACTCCCGCAGGTTGTTACAGCACCGAGTGGTTTAAGAGAACGTATGATACGTTCGAGGTAAGTACCACCTACAGTATCGATAGCACCGGCATAAGTCGCAGGTAAAACGGGTTTGTTTTCTACATTCATGAAATCAGTACCTGAAATTATTTCGGCGGCTCCAAGTTTTCGTAAAAAATCATATTCCTGCACTTTCCCTGAAACAGCAGTTACTTCGTAACCAAGTTTTGAAAGCATTGCTACTGCCATAGAACCTACACCGCCGGTTGCGCCTGTTACCACTACTTTTCCGTCGGTAGGTTTAACAATGTTTTTTAGTTTCGTAACCGAAATGCCTGCTGTGAAGCCTGCTGTGCCAAAAATCATTGATTCTTTAAGACTTAGTGTTTCAGGCAGTGGTACGACCCATTTAGCGGGTACGCTTATATATTGACCATAACCTCCAGGCGTGTTCATTCCAAGGTCGAACCCTGTAATAATAACTTTATCGCCGGGTACAAAAAGCGAAGTTGTTGAATGTTCAACAATTCCGGCAGCATCAATACCAGGTGTGTGCGGATAAGCACGTGTTACACCTTTATTACCGGTGGCTGAAAGTGCATCTTTGTAGTTTACTGATGAATAAAGAACTTTTATAAGTATTTCTCCATCTGGAAGGTTTGAGGTGTTAAGTGTTTTTAGTGATGTTTGAAACCCTGAAGTAGTTTCCTCAGTTACAAGTGCAAAATAATTTTTTTCTGTCATTTTCTGAAATTAAATAATATAAAAACAAAAACCGCTGAAGTGTTTTGCTTCAACGATTTTTTAGCATTTAGCTATTTTAGCATATGATTTTTCTTATTCTGGCTTAACTTCAATATTGTCGCGCATCGAGCATGTACCGTTGAAAACTGCATTAGGCTCTACTACAAGTATTTTAGTTTTTACATCTCCCGATATGTTGGCTGTGCTTCGTAACGAAAGCGTATCTGTAACCGTAACATCGCCATCAACTTTTCCGGTTATCTCGGCATTGAGACACTGTATTGAGCCTTTCAAATATCCATTGGTACCGATTATCAGTTTGCCTTTACAAAGTATATCTCCTTCAACAATACCATCAATCCGAAAATCACTGTCGGCTATTATTTTTCCAATAATTTTGCTGCCATTTGTTAGAGCATTATAGTTTGTTCCATTGCTCGTGATGATTTCTTTTGCCATGTATTATCACTGTTTAATTTTTTGAGACTTCAAATTTAATGGTTATTTATCAGATAATAAAAAAATAATTCAAAAAAAATCCATTTAGAGAGCAAATATCCCCAGTTGATGTATTTAAAGAATCTAAAATGCGAGAAAAATGTTCGATGTTATTTTAATAGTAAGCTGTAAAATATAAAATTTATATGTAAAATTAACCTCAACAATAAGTTGGTAAATTAATACAAATAATTGAAATACAATATATAAGAATATTTTTTTAAATAATTACTTGTAAAATAACTTATTACATTACCATTATTTCAGTATGAGTTGATTTGTATTAGAAAATTTTCAGTATATTTGTCGAACAATTTTTTGTTAAACCTTGTTTAGTGAATTAAAGTTCATTTTCAGCGAACATTGAGTTTCAAATCAAATATTATAATCACTTTATTATCTGTTTTTTATTACGATGAAAATAATTATTTACTGTATTTTACTTCTTTTCGGTCCGATTCCATTAAAATCCAACGAATCTAACTTTACAGCTACTCAAAATTATCTTATACCAGATAATTCCAAAAGCGTTGACTATGCCATGAATTTTAAAACAAAACTTTATTCGTACGAAACAGTTAACGAGTTAATTCATGATTCTGATGCTCCTGCTGAAACTCAATTAATGAACGTAACCAAGGCATCTGTATCACAAAATACTCCGATAGCTAATTCAGTATTTTTACCTGTTTTATCCATGCTTGCTGGTTTATTATTATGGCGCTTTCATGGGCAAAACTTACAAAAAAAGCAAAGTAAAGTTAAGGAGTATAGTAAATAAACCACTTCTTTTATTTGGATAATCTGTTTTTAAGTCCAGTTTAAAATAATATCAAACCTCGAAAGTTATAGAAACCTTCGGGGTTTGAAATTTTATTATTTCACTCCTTAAGCTTATTTTTGCATTAAATTTTTTTATTCCTGAAACAATTTATCAACAAACAATTTATTAAGAATGTCATATTTTGATTCTCAGTTTTAGGAATTTGAAATTTAAATATTGGATTAAACAGTAAAGGAAAAGAAATATAAAGTCATAAAATATTATGTCCGACGATAAAAAAATAATATTCTCGATGGTGGGAGTGAGCAAAACTTTTCCTCCCCAAAAGAAGGTTTTAAGTAATATTTATCTTTCGTTTTTTTACGGTGCTAAAATCGGTATTATTGGTCTGAATGGCTCCGGAAAATCAACTTTGCTAAAAATAATTGCAGGTGTTGAAAAATCTTTCGATGGTCAGGTTGTATTTTCTCCCGGATATTCTGTAGGCTATCTTGAGCAGGATCCACAACTCGATACAAACAAAACAGTAAAAGAAATTGTGCAGGAAGGGGTTCAGGAAGTGATGGATTTACTTCGTGAATACGACGAAATTAACGAGAAGTTTGCTGATCCGGATGCTGATTTTGACAAACTGATTGCTCGTCAGGGGGAATTACAGGAATTGCTCGATCATGCTGATGCATGGAATATTGATAATAAATTAGAACGGGCAATGGATGCTTTGCGCTGTCCGCCTGAAGAAGCATTGGTGAAAAATCTTTCAGGAGGTGAATGTCGTAGGGTTGCATTGTGCCGTCTTTTATTGCGTCAGCCCGATATTTTACTGCTCGATGAGCCTACAAACCACCTCGATGCCGAATCGGTAGAATGGCTTGAACATCACCTGCAACAATATGCCGGAACTGTAATTGCCATTACGCACGACCGTTATTTTCTCGATAATGTTGCCGGCTGGATTCTTGAACTCGACCGAGGTGAAGGAATTCCATGGAAAGGAAATTATTCCTCGTGGCTCGAACAGAAAACACAGCGAATGGCAATGGAAGAAAAACAGGCAAGCAAACGACGTAAGACATTGGAGCGAGAACTGGAATGGGTTCGCATGGCGCCAAAAGCCCGTCATGCAAAAGGTAAGGCTCGTCTCGAAGCATACGACCGACTATTGAACGAAGATCAGAAAGAAAAAGAAGAAAAGCTTGAATTGTTTATTCCGAATGGTCCGCGACTTGGAAATAAGGTAGTAGAAGCTATTGGTGTTTCAAAGGCATTTGGCGATAAATTGCTGTTCGAAAATTTGAATTTCATGTTGCCTCCCAATGGTATTGTGGGCATTATCGGACCGAACGGAGCAGGAAAAACAACGCTTTTTCGTATGATAATGGGTTTGGAAAAGGCTGATGCAGGTACTTTCGATGTGGGTGAAACAGTTAAAATTGGTTATGTCGATCAAAGTCATGCTGATATAGATCCAGCAAAATCAGTATATCAGGTTATTTCAGGCGGAACAGAATATATTAGGGTAGGAGGCAAGGAAATTAATGCACGTGCATATCTTTCGCGGTTTAACTTTTCAGGTGGCGATCAGGAAAAACTCTGTGGAGTACTTTCAGGTGGAGAGCGAAACCGTCTGCATCTTGCACTCACGCTAAAATCCGAAGCAAATGTGCTTTTGCTTGACGAACCTACCAACGATATCGATGTAAATACGCTTCGTGCACTCGAAGAAGGGCTCGAAGCATTTGCCGGCTGCGCTGTGGTTATTTCGCATGACCGTTGGTTTCTCGACCGTATTTGTACGCATATTATTGCTTTTGAAGGTAACTCTCAGGTTTTTGTATTCGAAGGATCGTACTCTGAATATGAAGAAAATAAGAAAATGCGACTTGGCGATGAAACACCCAAACGTATTCGTTATAAAAAACTTATGGTGGATTAAAAATCAAAAAGGTATTTTATTAAGCAAAAATCTGTCCTCAGATTTACTGCAGACAGGTTTTGTTTTGGTATAGGCGTTTAGACTGTCCATGATATTCATTCAAATTTTGGCTGAAGGCCATTTATAACATAGCCCAATAGCAATGCCTTTGGGTTTGTGTTTAATGAAGAATATGCGCCCTGAAGGGGCAATATACCATATTTTGCACTTACAGGGCGCATATTCATTCTCCATAATTTATTAGCCCAAGGCGTTGCCATTAGGCTAAGATATATTGCCACTTCGTGGCGTAATACAGGGATAAGTATGAAGTTGTCCCATATGAATTGGTTGAAAATCGTATCTTATTCAACAATAACTGATATTTATGTGAGCGGTCTAAGCGCCTATACCAATTGTTTTTTATTTGCATTTTTTGTTATTACCAGGAAATCGTAAGTTGAGTAAATACAATTTCTTAGCGCTTCAATCCAAAGAGCGGTTTTTGTATTTAAAATTTATGAGCCACTTATTCCGAGTAGATGATAAAAACATTTATAAGGTTCCGGAAAAATTTCAGTTTCAAATAAAAGTAGTATTACCTTCAATAAATTATTCACGTAAAATCTGATTAAAATCGTTATAAAACATGCTTTTCCGCACAATACGATGAACGTACAAAAGGTGCACTCTCGGCAATGCGAAAGCCTTTAGTGAGTGCCGAAATTTTGTAAAATTCGAACATCGCAGGTGTAATGTATTCTGATACTTCAATATGTTTTCGCGAAGGTTGCATATATTGCCCTATAGTAATCACAGAACAACCAACTTTCAGTGCATCGTCCATCAATTCAAGTACTTCATCTTTGGTTTCACCCAAACCAACCATTATTCCAGTTTTGGCAACCAGTCCTTTGGAAGCTATATATGAAAGAACTTTAAGACTTGTATCGTATTTGGCTTTGGTACGAACAAGAGGCGTGATACGTCGTACAGTTTCAAGATTGTGTGAAATTACATCAGGGTTTTCGTTAATTATAAAATCAATAAGTTCGGGTTTGCCATCAAAATCGGGGATAAGCACTTCAAGCGTTATACCAGGGTTTACTTCTTTAATGCTACGAATAGTTTCGGCCCATATTTTTGCACCACGATCGGGTAAGTCGTCTCTGTCAACGGAAGTTATCACTGCGTGTTTTAATTGCATTAAGCGGATACTTTCAGCTACTTTTTGTGGCTCGTCAGTATCAGGTGGAAGAGGCCGTCCTGTGATAGTATTACAAAATTTACAACTGCGTGTACAAATTTCACCAAGTATCATCAATGTAGCAGTGCCTTTGCTCCAGCATTCACTTTGATTAGGACAGCGTCCACTGGTACAGATTGTATTCAAACCTTGTCTTTTGATAATACTGCTCACATTGCTGTATTTTAAATCGCTGTATATTTTATTGCGTAACCATTCCGGTTTTCTTAAGTGTGCCATAATTAGAGGGGGATAGATATCTTAAATAATTTTCCATTTTGAACACAAAGATAACTTTTTTGTTCATACCAACCATTTGCAAAATAAAGGTCTTTTCAAATTCACCAATCAACCAATCAACCAATTCACCAATCACTAATTTCTTATCCTTCAAGAAACACAAAAACAAAGATAGGGGTGAAAATCTTCTTCACCCCATTTTTTTTGATTAATTTTGCATTTTATAAAAAGTATGTTGTATCAGTTTGATAAAAACTAATTCAATGAACAAAACTAATTTTAAAATAATCTTTGTTCTGATTGTTATCGGTATTTTTTTTCACGCTTGTGGAAAATTAATTCCCGGTAAACCCAACGATTTAAAAGAAGTGCTAAAAAACGGACGTTTGGTAGTACTTACTGACAGTAACAGTCTTGGTTTTGCTATGCAGGGCGACAGTATTTTTGGTTTTCAATACGAAATAATAAAAGCATTTGCCGATTCCCTCAACGTCGAACTAATAGTTAGTGACATTACCGATTTTAATGAAGCTGTGAAAAGTATAGAAAGCGGTGAAGCTGATATAATCGCAAGCATTGTGCCGGTTACTACACAATACGCTCATAGACTTGCATTTACAGATCCTTTATTTCAGTCAGCATTAATGTTGGTGCAAAATCGGGGGACTGATTCTTTTCCAGCTAAAATTATCGAAACACAGGCTGAACTTGCAAAGGATACCGTTTATATTACACAAAACTCTAAGTATAGGCATCGTTTAGAAAATTTATCAGACGAAATAGCTGATACTATTAATATAATCGAAGTTGAGGGGATTACCAATGACAGTATCATCAAACTGGTGGCTTCCGGGGTTTATAAATATGCTGTTTGCCCGTCATACTTTGTAAAACATTATGCCCGTATTTATCCAAATCTCGATTTTTCACTACCTGTCAGTTTTGTTCAAAATTACAGTTGGGCAGCGCATATAAATTCAGCAAGCCTGATAAATAAACTCAACGAGTTTCTGTTAAATTTTATTGACAGTTATGAATACCGGATCATTTACCGGAAGTATTTTTGATAAAATGTAAGTGTTTTACGATTAAAGTTTCCAGAGTTTAATGAGTGTAGAAGTTTCAATTTTTCAATTTTTCAATGTTTCAATTTTTCAATGTTTCAAAGTTAATAGAGTTCATAAAGTTTATAAAGTTAATTGAATTGAATAATGAAATGTATAACTCACCAATTCACTAATCACCATTTCAAAAAAATAAAATGCCACTAAATATCCCTGTTACATTACCTGCTGTTGATGTATTACGAAACGAAAATATATTCGTAATGGATTCTGAACGTGCTTCAAGTCAGGAAATTCGCCCGTTGAAGATCGTGATTCTGAACCTGATGCCTATTAAAATTACTACCGAAACAGATTTAATCCGATTACTTTCGAACTCACCGCTGCAGATAGAAATTGATTTTCTGCATATGGAAAGCCATACCTCTAAAAATACTCCTATCGAACATCTCATGATGTTTTACAAAACTTTCGATGAAGTTAAAAAGAGTAATTACGATGGAATGATTATAACCGGAGCCCCAGTAGAGCAGATGCCTTTCGAAGAAGTAAATTATTGGTCTGAATTGACCAAGATTTTTGATTGGGCTAAGAATCATGTTACATCAACTTTTTTTATTTGTTGGGCTGCACAAGCCGGAATGTATTATCATTATGGAATTCCCAAATATCCACTCGAGAAAAAAATGTTTGGAGTGTTCGAACATCGCACTTACAATCCATTGAATCCGATTTTCAGAGGATTCGACGATATTTTTTATGTGCCGCACAGCCGTCATACCGAAGTACGTTCAGAAGATATTAAAAAAAATCCGGAGCTTACTTTGCTTTCAGAATCGCCTGATTCCGGAGTGTATATGGTGATGGCGCGCAATGGTAGGGAATTTTTTATTACCGGTCATTCAGAATATTCACCACTTACACTCGATACTGAATATAAACGTGATTTGGCAAAAGGACTACCCATTGAGATTCCACAAAATTACTATCTCGATAATAATCCGGCAAATGAGCCAATAGTACGTTGGCGAAGTCATGCAAATCTGCTTTTTACTAATTGGTTAAATTATTTCGTTTATCAGGAAACTCCGTACAATCTGGAAGAAATCCGGTAAATGCCCTTTTGTCCTGAAGGAAAATGAAATTAGTTAATGATGACAGAAATTGCAATGAAGGGAGTAGGGCTATTGAACTTCTTGCTCCTGCTAAAAATATCGATTGTGGTATTGCAGCTGTTAATCATGGAGCCGATGCTGTATATATTGGCGCATCAAAGTTTGGTGCAAGAGCAGCAGCAGCCAATTCGGTTCAGGATATTGAAAAACTTGCAGTTTACGCACACCGTTTCAGAACTAAAGTTTATGTAGCCCTGAATACCGTGCTGACTGACCGTGAATTGCCGGAAGCTGAAAAACTTATTCACCGGATTTATAATGCCGGAGCAGATGCATTGATCGTTCAGGACATGGGAATTCTGAATATGGATATTCCACCCATTCTTCTTCATGCCAGTACACAAACCGATAATCGAACCGTCGAAAAGGTGAAGTTTTTGCAGGATGCAGGCTTTTCACGTGTTGTTCTTGCACGTGAACTTTCATTAAATCAAATTTCAGAAATATCGTCACAAACAAATGTTGAACTGGAGGCTTTTGTACACGGAGCCTTGTGTGTGAGTTACAGCGGACAGTGTTATATCAGCGAAGCTATGTGCGGACGAAGCGCAAATCGTGGCGAATGTGCGCAATACTGTCGTTTACCTTATGATTTGGTAGATGCAGACGGAAAATTTATTCTAAAAAACAAGCACCTACTTTCGCTGAAAGACCTTGATTTATCCGAATATCTCGAAGAAATGATGGAGGCAGGGGTGATGTCGTTCAAAATTGAAGGACGTCTGAAAGATGTCGGTTATGTAAAAAATATTACAGCCTTTTACCGTAAAAAACTTGACGCGATACTTGATGGAAATCCACATTATAAAAGTACTTCTGTCGGAAAAACAAAATTATTTTTTGAGCCAAATCCCGAAAAAAGTTTCCGGCGTAGCTCCACAGACTATTTTTTACATGATCGTCATAAGCAAATTAGTCAGCCCGAAACCCCCAAATCGATGGGTGAACCAATAGGAAAAATCCTGAAAAGTGAACGTAATTTTTTTGAAGTACAAAACGGTGATTTACTCCATAATGGTGATGGTTTATGTTTTATTAATAAAGAGGGAGAACTTGTAGGTTTCAGAATTAATAAGGTTGAAAATAACCGGATTTTTCAAAATTCATTAAAGACAATTGAAATGGGTGTTTTTTTGTACAGAAATCAGGACCATGCTTTTGAAAAAGTGTTGAATGGAAATACTTCTGAACGAAAAGTAGTTGTAAATATCATCTTTAAAGAAAATGAAAATGGTTTTTCTATTCAATTAATAGATGAAGAAGGGATTACTTCTATTTCTGAATTTGAGTGCGAAAAACAAGCAGCACAAAAGCCGGAAGCGGTAAATGAAAATATCCGGTTGCAACTTTCAAAGTTGGGAAATACAATTTATGAATCGCAACAAATAAATATTGATATAAATGAGCCCTGGTTTATACCTGTTTCGAGATTATCCGAATGGAGGCGAATTGCTGTTGAGAAGTTAGATTTTGTTCGTGAAAAAACATATAAAAGAGAAGAAAGAGAAATAAATGAAATTAAAGAAGTTGTTTTTCCACAAAAACAATTGATTTATAACGGAAATGTAACGAATCATTTGTCAGAATCTTTTTACCGTGAACACGGAGTGGAAAAAATTCAACCTGGTTTCGAAATCAAAGCACAGGAAGGAGTACCTTTGATGTTTACAAAGCATTGTATAAAATTCGAAATGGGCTGTTGTCCACGTGAAGGTGGAAAACCTGCTTTTAAAGAACCATTGTTTTTAACGAATAAAGGTCAGAGATTTGAACTTAGATTTGATTGTAAAAAGTGCGAAATGCAGGTGATTAAAAATGAAAAATGAAGAAATGAAAAATTAATAATGGATAATGAAAGCGGTTCGGAAACCTTGGACAAGCATCATCTCTGTCGCTTGAAAAAATAAATGATTTCAAGTGCAAAGATAATCCCGGAGAAGTTTAAGTTGTTCGGATTTAAAACGTAGAACGTACGAAATTAGTTGAAAAATCGAAAATTGAAAATTGAAGAAATGAAGTTGTTGTATTTATTAATTTTAAGAGATAGTGACTGCTTACCAAAAATCTTCATTTTGACTGAAATATGAAATAGATTTGTATATCTTCTTGAAGATAAACTAATGAGTCTGTAAATCAAGCATTTGTAATCCTGAAAAAGTGATTTATCAGAACTTTATCTTTTGTTCTGTATGCTTTATACGGTTCTGATTGTAAAAGTAAAAACCATTTGATGAACGGACTTAAAATTGAAGCGAAGAATTTTTTTAAGTTGCTTACTGACTTGGATGTTTTTTCAAAATATGTTTCTATCGTATCTTTTCTGAAATGCAGTAAATTTTCGAGTACATAACCATCGGCATAAAATCCGCAATGGAAATTTTTATCGGCAAAAGCCCGTTTTGGAAAATTCAGTTTTCTCAAACCAAAGATGCTGAATGATCGTTTCAGAAATTCCTGATAACTTATGCAACACTTTTCTCCACCGCCAAGATTGAAAATCTGATTGGAGAGTTTGTCTGTGTTATCAATTGCATTTACAAAAGCAAGCGCAGTATCCTCCGGTGTGCATATTTCAAGTTGGGTTTCAAGGGGCATTTGAAACATCAGTTTCGATAATTTGTGGTTTTTCATGATAGCTGAAAGCCTGAATATTGTCCAATTCAGAGAACTATCCCTAACCATTTTTTCTGCATCCATTTTCGATTGTGCATATATATCGCCTTCGCTGATTTTCAAAATATCCGACACAATAATCTCGGGATTTTGAATTCTGTCGCCATACACTGAAACTGAGGAGCTGTACATAAAAAATGCATCAGGCGATGTTTGTTCGATATGTTTTAGCAGGTTTTGAGTACCCTCGACATTAACTTTTTGTGTAAGAATTGGGTTAATGTCGGCAGCTGGTGGTATTATTGCGGCAAGATGTATTACTACATCAAGTAGCGAAGGAATTTTTTGAATATCGTTTATATTTGTAATACTTCCAGCAATCCATTGTAGGTTATTTCGATACAAATCGAAAATTTTTTTAGATTTTGAATTTTCTAAATCGAATACAATTAGTTCATAAACACACTTTTTTGAGAGTTGATTTAAAACTTCCTGTCCAACTGTACCTGAAGCACCGGTAATCAAAATTTTCTTCTTTTCCATAAATTTGTTTTTATGAAACAAATTTATGAAGCTATTTCTCTTATAAAGTCCCATTTTTAAAATTTGGATATGCCAAGAAAAATTTTTATGGTTTTTTTAAAATACATTTTTATAGTAAAAATGCTTATTACACTATTTTAACGTGTAAAATTTTAATTCGAATCAAGTTTTTATATGTCTGTTTTATTTACAAAAGATTTTCTTTAATAGCCTTAAAATAAGGATAAATATTTATAGTAATTGAATAACAGGCATTATTATACTTAAATACCTGTTTTTTTTGATAAATAAATTAAGCGTGATTAAATGTTAAAATATTTATGTATATTTATTTAATAATAATAAATAATATTACTTTTGTGAATTTGTTACAAAATGATAAAAAAAATAAGTATCGAATATTAACTTAAAGAAATCAAAACCGATTAAATAATAATTGAAAACTTGTAACAAGATTTAGACTAAATAATTACAAATCTATTAACAATAATTTACGGTATGAATTTAAGAAAATCAGCTTTTTTTCTGACATTGGCATTATTACTTCCTACGTTGATAAATGCAAAAGAACGTACTGTAACCGATGCTTTTCAGATTGCAGGTAAGTTTCTTTTTGAATCAAATCAAACTACTTTAATGAGAGCTCCATCTGCTTCAAGCAAATTAAGTATTGCTTATACATCAACATTAGAAAACAACACAATTACTAATGAAAAGCCTTTATATTATGTTTTTAATGTTGGGGAATCTCGAGGATTTATTATTGTTTCTGCCGATGACAGAGCCAAAGCTATTCTAGGATATTCTGATAGCGGATCTTTCAATATTACAAATATTCCTGAAAATTTGCGTTATTGGCTTGATAGTTATGCTCAGGAACTAAAACAATTGGTTTTAATTCCCGATGAAAATAGTAAAACTACAGATAAAATTGAGCTGACTACTGAACTTATTCCTAATAAAAGTAAAAGTGCAATAAATGCTGTACCTCCGCTTCTTGGAAATATTAAATGGGATCAGGGTGCACCTTATAATAATTTGTGTCCGGTTATAAATACTCCAAACACTGGTGATAGAGCAGCTGTTGGATGCGTAGCCACAGCTATGGCTCAGGTTATGAAGTATTATAACTGGCCTGTAACTGGTACAGGTTCAAATTCTTATACAACATCAACTTTAGATTTAAACCTTAGTGCTAATTTTGGTGCAACAACATATGACTGGGCAAATATGACCGATACTTATAATGCTTCAAGTACACAAGCTCAAAAAGATGCGGTTGCTACACTTATGTATCATTGTGGGGTAGCTACCAATATGGATTATAATACAACAAGTGGCACGTCCTCTTCGAGCGCAGGTATAGCATTGAAAACATATTTTGGTTA
>CAZDSY010000047.1:0-21378 GCA_964508285.1 uncultured Paludibacter sp. | reverse complement strand
GTAAAAAATGGAGAATTCAAACTCCAGTTTATGCTCCCGAAAGATATCCGATATAATTATGGTGGTGGCAGAATAAACTACTACGCCAACGATACCATTAATGGAGACGAAGCTCAGGGATATTTCGAAAACTTTATTATTGGTGGTTCCGGTAAAAATGTGATTTATGAAAATGAAGGACCAGAAATAGACATGTATCTAAACTCTCCAAATTTCATTTCTGGTGATAAAGTAAACGAACAACCACTTTTCGTTGCCAATGTACAGGATGTAAGCGCTATAAATATGGTAGGAAGTGGTATCGGACATGATATACTTTTAATTGTAGATGAAGATCCGGCAAAATCTTTTGTATTAAATGATTATTTCGAATCCAGGGTAAACGATTATACCAGCGGTACAGTACGATTTAAATTACCAGAAATGGAGGATGGAAAACATACGCTTACTTTCAGAGTGTGGGATTTGCTGAATAATTCATCTTCGAAAACGCTTGATTTTGAAGTAGTAAAAGGACTTGAGCCTACAATTTTCTCCATTTCAAATTTCCCGAATCCTGCCCGAATGAATACCAAAATTATGGTTCATCACGACAGGCCTGAAATTATACTAAATACTACAGTTGAAATTTTTGATATTTCCGGTCGAAAAATATGGTCAATTAATCAATCAACAGCTGATAATATCGAATGGAACCTGACTACATACGAAGGTAGAAAAGTTCAAACAGGCGTTTATCTTTACAGAGTAACTATTGAAGCAAATGGTTCACAAGTTTTCTCAAAAATCAATAAAATGCTTGTAATTGAATAATAAATTTTAAAATTTACGTTTAACATTTAATAAAACCACACATTAATAGTAATTTTGAAAATTAAATAAACCAGTTTCAAAAAATGAAAAAATTTTTTTTAGTACTCCCTCTCTTAATTTCAGGCTTAACAATATTAAATGCCCAGGATAAAAACAACACAATAATTACAGCAGTACCTGCCTTAACCATTGCCCCCGATGCCCGTGCCGGTGGTATGGGGGATGTTGGTGCAGCCACAGCCCCAGATGTAAACTCTCAATACTGGAATCCTGCGAAATATGTTTTTATGGAAAGTCAAGGTGGCTTTTCTCTATCGTACACTCCATGGTTACGCAAACTCGTATCCGATATCGACCTGGCATATTTAGCAGGATACTACCGTTTTAGCGAACTTTCTGCAGTTAGTTCATCACTTCGATATTTTTCATTGGGAGATATCACACTTATGGACCAGTTAGGAGTGCCACAAGGTTCAGCTCATCCCAACGAATTAATGTTCGATGTGGCATATTCTCAAAAACTTTCTGAAAACTTTTCCGCATCTGCTGCCTTGCGTTTAATATATTCCGACCTAAACAATGGAATGAACTTAAGTGGTGGTACTGAAATGTATCCGGGTGTTGCAGTTGCTGCCGATGTTGCCTCTTATTACAGACTTCCCATAGCTGTAGCAACCGGTAACAGCAATCTTGGAATTGGCTTAAACATATCAAATATAGGCTCAAAAATTTCGTACGATGAATTCGTAACAAGCAATTTTATCCCTACAAATCTCCGTCTTGGACTTTCTTACGATTATCCAATTGACGAATATCAGAAAATAACTGTGAGCGCCGATGCAAACAAACTGCTTGTTCCAACACCCGATAAAACTACAGATTTCAATAATATGTCGCCTCTCGCGGGTATTTTCCGTTCCTTTAACGATGCTCCCGGTGGAATGACTGAAGAGTTACAGGAAATTTTCTGGTCGGTTGGTGCCGAATATGCTTATAATAATCAGTTTTTTGTACGTGGCGGATATTATTACGAACATCAATACAAAGGGAACAGAAAATATTTTACTGCGGGTGCAGGTTTTAAACTGAATATTTTTCAGTTAGATGCCGGTTATGTAATTTCAACATCACAAACCAATCCACTTGATCAAACTTTAAGAGTTTCGCTCTCTTTTGATATGTTCGGGCTAACAAATCTTTTAAAATAAAAAACTTCATTGTAATTGATAAAAAATTACGGTTGAATACTTCTGATTTGAAGTAGCCAACCGTTTTTTTGTGAATAGTGATTGGTGATTAGTGAAAGTTTAAAAAATTAACAGTTAAATATAAAATGAAAACTCCGATAAATATTCGTACAGGTTTTGGATACGATGTACATGCTTTTGTTGAAAACCGTGAACTTTGGCTTGGTGGAATTAAAATTGAGCATACCAAAGGTTTACTCGGACATTCAGATGCTGATGTACTGATTCACGCACTATGCGATGCATTACTTGGCGCAGCAAATCTGCGCGATATTGGTTATCATTTTCCGGATACTTCTGAAGAATATAAAAATATCGACAGTAAAATTTTACTTAAAGATACCATGCTGCTTATTCGGGAAAAGGGTTATGAGTTTGGAAATGCTGACTGTACGGTTTGTGCCGAAGCCCCGAAAATTAATCCCCACATACCTAAAATGCAACTGTGCCTTACAGAGGTTATGGGAGTTCATCCCGATTCTATTTCGATAAAAGCTACAACCTCAGAAAAAATGGGGTTTGTTGGCAGAGAAGAAGGTATTGCAGTGTATTCTACTGTATTGATCTATAAAATGTAAAACTGCTCAACAAGAAATAAACTTATGATAGAAACATCCTATTAACAAATTAACAAATTCTATAAATTAATTGTAATGATTTCAATTTTATAATTATATCTTTGCACTATAAAAAATCGGAAATTATTAACTAAAAAAAATAGATTATGTCAGTATTAGTAGGAAAACAAGCTCCGGTATTCAATACCAAAGCAGTAATCAATGGTGGAGAAATTGTAGAAAATTTCTCATTACAGCAATATGTTGGCGAAAAATATGTAGTATTTTTCTTTTATCCGGCAGATTTCACGTTTGTATGTCCAACAGAGTTAATTGCATTTCAGGATAAAGCCGCAGAATTCGAATCGCGTAATACAGTAATTGTAGGGGCATCAACCGACTCGGAATTTTCACACTGGAAATGGCTGCAAACACCACAAAATCAGGGTGGAATACAAGGTGTAAAATACCCCCTTGTAGTTGATCAGACTTTGAAAATATCGCAGGCTTATGATGTGCTTGCCGGCGAAGAAGTTTACGACGAAGAAGGAAATGAACAATTTGTAGGCGATGCAAAAGCATATCGTGGATTGTTTTTAATAGACAAAAGTGGTGTTGTACGACATCAGGTTGTAAACGATATGCCTCTTGGACGTAACGTAGATGAAGTTATTCGTTTAATTGATGCTCTACAATTCACAGAAGAATACGGCGAAGTTTGTCCTGCCAACTGGAAAAAAGGTGATAAAGCACTTAAACCCACTCAGGAAGGAATTGCAAGTTATCTTTCAGAAAAATAGTTTTTTATCTTTCATTATTAAAAGCCGCAACATGCCAAGTTGCGGCTTTTTTTATAACATGGTGAGTTTAGCTTTTAGAAAAAAAGTATTAACCAAATTCATTAATCAAGAAGATAACTTTAAATGTGTATTGCTAAAATCGGCATAGATATATTATTGTTAAAAATAAAAATGTATTTTTGTAAGACCAATATCTTTGTTCTAATGCTCAAATTAAACAAAACATTATTTATCTTTTTGTTTTATCCCATGTTTTGCTTTTCGCAAAAAGCGGACTTTGGGCTTAACTATTCATATTTTTTTGACAATACAGAATTTTCAGGCTCAAAATATGCAATACCACAAACCATGAGCGGAATGCACATTTTGCCTGCAATGACTATTTCTTTCGACGATTTTAATAAAATTGTTGGTGGTGCAAATATTTTAATACATACAGGTGCTTCTACCCATATTCAAGATGTTTATCCGGTTGTATATTTTCAATTTGAAAAAAACAACTCACAATTTTATGCAGGTGCATTTCCGCGCTCGAAAACTATTTCGTATTATTCTGATTTTCTTTTTAGTGATTCAGTTCTATACTATAAACCTACACTAAATGGTTTATACTGGAAACTTGGTAATGAAAAAAATTATTTAAATACATGGCTTGACTGGACAGGAAAACAATCGGCAACAGTTAGAGAAACGTTTTTTGCCGGTATTTCTGCAAAGTGGTCATTGAATAACATTTTTTATTTCGATTTTCAATCTTACCTTTTTCATTTTGCTAAAACCAGACCTTCACAAGCCAATCAACATGTCTGCGATAATGCACAGGCAATTGTTTCTTGCAACTATGTAAACCCAAACTTTATGAACAATAACTTCTTAAAATTATCTGCAGGTATATTTACCGGTTTCGAAAGAGAAAGAAATACTGGCAATCAATTTATACCAAACGGATTCGTGGCTCAAATTTTATTTGAAAATAAACTTGGAGGGTTGGATTCAAAAATATATTTAGGAGATCCGAGAATGATACTTTATCAGAAATACGGAAATCAACTGTATTGGGGAAATCCGTTTATGCAAAGCGGAAATTACGCAGAAAATAAATTTTATATCAAAATATTTAACAATGAACGCGTTAAAGCAAAAATAGGTTATATTTTCCATTTTGCAGAAAATAAAATATATCACGAGCAACAACTAACGCTAAATGCATCGCTTGAAAATATTTTTCCGGATAAAAAAAATAACCATCTTATAAATTTATCTTATTATGCTTATAAAAACTTATGGAGCGGCTGTTCAGGGAATTAACGCGACCATTATTACCATTGAAGTGAATGTGAGTCAAGGCATACGATTTTCAATTGTAGGATTACCCGACAATGCAGTGCGCGAAAGCCAACAACGAATTACATCTGCATTGAATATCAACAAGTTTAAATTTCCGCACCAACAGGTTGTTATCAATATGGCTCCTGCCGATATTCGGAAGGAAGGTTCGGCTTATGATCTTTCGCTGGCTGTAGGAATTCTGGCTGCATCAGGGCAAATAAAAAACAACGATCTGGATAAATATGTAATAATGGGCGAATTATCGCTCGATGGAAGTTTACAACCGATAAAAGGGGTTTTGCCAATAGCCATAAAAGCCCGGGAAGAAGGGTTCAAAGGGTTCATTTTACCGAAACAAAATGCACGGGAAGCAGCTGTGGTAAATAAACTTGAAGTTTATGGAGTGGAAAATATAATGGATGTTATCAATTATTTTAACGGAACTTCAACTCTTGAACCCACAATTGTAAACACACGCGAAGAATTTTTTACCAATCTCAATCATTTGGAAATTGATTTTGCTGATGTTAAAGGTCAGGAAAACGTGAAACGTGCGCTCGAAGTTGCAGCTGCCGGCGGACACAACATCATTATGGTTGGCCCTCCGGGAGCAGGCAAATCAATGTTGGCCAAGCGAATACCTACAATTTTACCACCACTAACGCTACACGAGGCTTTAGAAACAACCAAAATTCATTCTGTTGCAGGAAATATTGATAGTAACACTTCTTTAATCTCCCAACGACCTTTCCGCAGCCCACATCATACAATATCGGATGTTGCACTCGTAGGTGGCGGAACTTTTCCGCAACCGGGTGAAATTTCATTAGCACACAATGGAGTTCTTTTCCTGGATGAACTTCCCGAATTCAAACGCACCGTTCTTGAAGTAATGCGTCAACCGCTCGAAGACCGCAAAATATGCATTTCGCGCGCCAAGTTTGCCATAGAATATCCTGCAAGTTTCATGCTGGTTGCCTCTATGAATCCTTGCCCGTGTGGTTATTACAATCACCCTGACCGCGAATGTGTTTGTGCGCCGGGCGTAGTACAAAAATATCTAAGCCGAATTTCGGGTCCCCTACTCGACCGGATTGATATTCACATTGAAATAATCCCGGTGCCATTCGAGAAATTATCGGAACTAAAAGAATCGGAAGCCAGCGAGAAAGTGCGCGAACGGGTAATTAAAGCACGCCAAATTCAGGAATTACGTTTCAGAGATATCGATGGTGTGTATTGCAACGCTCAAATGTCATCGAAACAAATGCGCGAATTTGCTCAAATTGACAAACCAAGCTCGGAATTGTTGAAAAATGCGATGCTTCGCCTGAACCTTTCGGCACGCGCATACGACCGAATTATTAAAGTTTCGCGCACCATTGCCGACCTTGATGATTCTGAGAATATTCAATCGCATCATATTGCCGAAGCTATAAATTACCGGAATCTTGACAGAGAAGGGTGGGCAGGATAATTGCCTCCTAACCCCCTAAAAGGGAAATTTTGAGAAATGTACTTCAAAACGTCGTAAGATTCCGATAACAACCGGAATAATGTTTCTTTCGTATGAAACTTTTTTAATAAAGAAACGTTTTCAAATCTTTGATGTTGAAAAGTTTACAAAAGACTACCATAAACTTCAAAACGTCGTAAGACTTTTGAATGTTTCCTAATAAGAATAAAGAGCAATGAGCAATGAACAAAGAACTTCAAAACGTCGTCAGACTTTTGAACGTTTCTTAATATGAATAAGGAGCTAAGAATATTGATTAAAGAATTAAGAAAGAGCAAAAAACCAAATACATTCAAACTGTCAGCCTGCTTTCACCTTACAGGGTTAAAATAAAAAAATATCAACATTTGAAAACTCGTGCAACTTTTAATACTTTAATCACATCATTAAAACATAAATAAATCAAAAATCTTATGTTTATGAAAATCAAAAAAAATCTTATCCGGTTTACTAATTTTTTTCTTGCCTCGCTTTTAGCATTGTTTGGTTTTAGTAATTGCGATGATGTGAGAATGGAATACGGTGTACCTAATGCCGAATATAGCGTAAAAGGAAAAGTAACTGATATGTTGGATTCAAAACCTATAAAAGGTATAAGAGTGGCATTTAGTCCTTACCCGCAAGCAGTTACAATGTATGGTATTTTACCCGCTCCTTACAGATCGTACAAGGCTGACATAACCGATGTTTCCGGTACTTACGATTTAACTGATAATTTTTCAATCGGGGAGATTCAAAATGATACAATTCCGGTTTATGTGCAGGATATTGATGGTGAAGAAAATGGTTTATATCGAGATACAATTATTGAAGTTGGTTTTAAAGATGCTGCAAGAAGCGGTAAAAGAACTGAGTGGTACGATGGAAAATTTACGGTTGAGAAAAACCTTCAATTAAAAAGAAAATAAATCTGAATTTACACCGGGAATTTAAAAAAACCTATTCAAATGAATTGGAACAAACAAATTATCAGGCTAATTAATGTCTGTTTAGCCACAACTTTAACATTACTTGGCTTCAGTAATTGTGAACCGCGCGAAGAATATGGTGTACCTAATGCAGACTATAGTGTAAAAGGTAAAGTGATAGATAAATCAGATTCAAAACCCATAAAAGGAATAAGGATTGGCTTCAGCAGATATTATAAAAATGACAATCCGGTTTTAATGTACGGCGTTTTACCTACTGATTACAGGATATATAAAGCTGATACAACAGATGTAAATGGTGCGTTTAATTTAACTGATCATTTTTCTATCGAAGAATATCTAAGCGATACAATTCCGGTATTTGTGCAGGATATTGATGGTGAAGAAAATGGTTTGTATCAGGATACCATAATTAAAGTGGATTTTAAAGATGCAGCAAAAAGCGGAAAACCAAAAGGCTGGTACGATGGAAAATTTACTGTAGAAAAAAACATTGAGTTGAAACGAAAAATTGAATGAATAAAAAACCTTCGCTTCGCAAAAAAATCGGACTTGAAATTTTTCGTAAAATGAGGCACAATAATGCTCATTTACACGCACTGACTACTTTATTTTGGGAATGTACGCTGCGATGTAATTTATCGTGCCTGCATTGCGGAAGCGATTGTCACGTTCAGTCGGATAAAAAAGATATGCCGATTGCCGATTTTATGAGAGTGATTGATCAAATCACGCCGCATGTAAATCCCCATAAAACAATGATAATTTTCACCGGTGGCGAAGCTTTGCTGCGTAAGGATTTGGAAATTTGCGGAAAACAATTGTATGACAGAGGTTTCCCGTGGGGCTTGGTTTCCAATGGAATGGCGCTGACTCAGCAAAGGCTGAATTCGCTGCTCAATTCCGGCTTACACTCCATTACCATTAGTTTCGATGGATTTGAGGAAGCGCATAACTGGCTACGAAGAAATCCGAAAAGTTATGCCAACGCGCTCAATGCAATTAAAATGCTTACAAAAGTAAATGATATTGCTTGGGATGTGGTAACTTGTGTGAATAAGAAAAATATCAGTAGTTTAACGGAATTCAAGGAATTTCTGATTGAAACAGGCGTAAAGGAATGGCGGATTTTCACCATTTTTCCCGTTGGCAGAGCTGCTGAACATGCAGAATTACAAATCTCGAACGAAGAATTTACTTCAGTACTCGATTTTATCCGCGAAACCCGTATTGAAAAGCGCATACATTTAAGTTATGGGTGCGAAGGATTTTTGGGCAACTACGAGCAGGAAGTCCGCGACCATTTTTATACCTGTCATGCCGGAATTAATGTGGCATCAGTTTTAGCTGATGGATCCATATCAGCCTGCCCGAGTATCCGATCAAACTTTAATCAGGGGAGTATTTACACCGACAATTTCTGGGAAGTGTGGAACAACCGTTTTGAACCTTTCCGCAACCGTGAATGGGCGCACACCGGAAAATGTGCCGACTGTGATATGTGGCGCTACTGCGAAGGAAACGGTATGCACTTACACGATGATGATGGAAAATTGCTGGTTTGTCATTACGGAAGGATAGAATAAATATTCTTCAGAAACTCATTCCACCTCAAAAGCTCCCAAATCGGGGGCTTTTCCTTTAAATGAAAAACCTGCATTTATTCCTGCATCAATAAGCGGGTTTTTCTTCGTTGGTTTCAGCAATTCTATGTCAGGCAAGGAACCATCAGGTTTTCTTGGTTTTGTAAGCTGATTTTCATCAACGCTTTCAAAATCTTCATCAGTCAGGTTTAATTCCAACTGAAAAGAATTATTTGAAAGTGTGCATTTTTCATAATTTATTTGATGAATATGAGCAGTTTTGGGTTTGTAAGAAAGATTGTTAATAAGCGTATGACCAAAGCCGGGGATTGATTCTGTAAATTCGGCATTTCGATTCAACATATTGAAATTGAAACGATTCATATACGATGTATTGTTAGTCCAAACGCTTCCAACCGGATGATGGTTTGAGTAAAAACCACTGGCTTTATTCCCGACAGCCAAACAAAAACGAATAATATGACCTTTGATTGAATCAGGAACACGTTCATCTTTTTTTAAACCCCAGCCTCCGGCTTTGAAACCATTTCCATCGCCAAGACTTTGAAAATCTTTTGAAAAACCATTGTAGAAAGCCCAGCAATTATCAATTACAACCGTTTCGGCAGAGCGAATGAGGTCGTAGCCATCATCGCTATTAAACCACGCGCGACAACCTCGAATTACATTCCCTGTATCGCCCTCTCCGCCATGAAAACCAAAACCGTCCACATTTCCACCGCGACCACCTTCCGAAGTATAATCATAATTATTCCATGCATCGCAGTTCAACACCAGATTGTCCGAACCTTTATTCAGATAAAAACCGATTGCCTGACCATCGTGAATGGAGAGTTGTTCGTAAATATTATTACTTCCCTCATTGTGAAAACATTCCGATTGCGTGTGGGTAAGAATTGTAACCTGAACTCCGACAACTTCCAATCCTTTAAAATGCATCCACGAACTAGTTACATTGAAAGCGAAAATTCTTTTATCGCTTGGTTTAACGTTCGAGAAATCAAAAATGGGACGTTCGCCTTGAAATGCGAAATAATGAATACGTTTGTTTGGCTCGCCACTTTTATTCATATCGTGTACATAAGCCCACATCCTATGCATACGTGCTATCTGGTTTTCATTCATTACATATTTTCCTCCCCGAATAAATACCGTATCGCCCGGCGATACAGCTTGCTGAGCACGCATTATACCTGCAAAAGGGCGTTCTTTTGTACCGGAATTTTGATCATTACCATCAACAGCTACGTAAAATGTTCGGGAATTAATCGCAGTAATCCAAAGAAAACAAAATATAAAAATAATTGATATCTTATTCATAAAAATGAGCTAAAAAAATACTTTTACAGTTTCACAATTTTTTCCACAAAACTTTCATTATCAGTTGTTTTTATTCTGATAAAATAAATTCCCTGTTTCAGAAACGCAAGATTGATATTATTCCGGGCATTGAAGACATCAATAATATTTCCTTTAATATCAAACAATTGTACAACTGAAATATTATCAGCAGTAATATAAATATGATTGATGAATGGATTTGGGTAAACACTTATAATACTTCCGTTTGGAGTAATCAGAGCTGTACTTTCCTCAAATTCGAAAGCGCCCAAATCGGGAGAAGTACCAAAATATGGAAATCCAAGATTCACACCATTGTTTATCAAATCGCTGCCTTGTTTCAAGCGAAGAAAATTCACTTTTGGTAAACTTCCGTCGGCTTGTCGGGGCGAAACGAGCAAAGCTTCGTCTATACTGAGAAAATCATCGGCGCTTACAGTAACACCAATGCCCGGCGTAAAAGAGTTATACTGATTGGTACTTGTGCCCATATTCAAGGTATCGCGTTGCGTTGAGTATTTAAACGAAAGATTGTTTTTCAGAATATGGCGTATGCCTGCACAGTCGATGGTGGTATCGTTGCCTGTTTTGGTACTTTTGGTTATCATCTGGCTCAGCATGTTGAAATTGGTCGAATTTCGGTATGCGGTATTGTTGTACCAAAAACTACCTGTTTCTACGTGATGATTGGCATAAAATCCACTGGCTTTATTGCGGTAAGCCATACAAAATTTCACTGTATAGGCAGGAATCGGATTTGGCAATGAAGGCACTGAAGGTGCCTGACCATATCCGCCTATTTTAAATCCATTTCCATCGCCACGGCTTACAAAACCGGTGGAATAACCATTATAAAAAGCCCAACAATTATCGAAAACCACATTTTCGGCATTGTTGATGCAATCGTAACCATCGTCGCTATTGAGCCATGCGCGACAACCACGAATTACATTTCCGGTGCTGCCTTTGTTACCGTGAAAGCCAAAACCATCCACATTGCCACCCCTGCCCGACTCGGACACGCTGTCCCAGTTATTGTACGCATCGCAGTTTAGCACCAGATTGTTAGCGCCTTTTGTAAGATAAAAACCAATTGCCATGCCATCGCGCATTACGCATTGTTCGTAAATATTATTACTGCCGCCTTCGTTGCGGAAACATTCGCTTTGGGTGTGTGCAGTGATAGTTACCTGTGTACCAATAATCTCCAATCCTTTGATATGCAGCCACGAACCTTTCACATAAAACACAATATTTCTGTAATCAGCAGGTTTTACTGCCGACATATCGATAATTGGTTTTTCATCTCTGTACGCGTGGTAACATATACGTTTGGTTGCCGATGTACCGCTTTTATCCAAATAATTGATGTAAGCCCATATACTTGATTTCAGATAAATCTGCGATTCGGACATTTTATAAGTTCCTCCGCGCAAAAACACGGTATCGCCCGCCAGCACAAACTGCTGTGCCTTCATAATAGTTCGATAAGGCAAATCGATGGCACCTGTGCCTGTTGTATCGTTGCCTGTTGGCGCGACAAAATAGTTTTTTGCATGAAGCTGAAAAACAGACAACAGGCAAAAAAAGAAAATGATAACTCTGACTCTGTTTATATACATCTTATAACTGATTCTGTTTTTTCTTCAACCATTTTTTCGGAACCGGGATCACACAAATATTCATCGATTTATTATCAGCAGAAAGCATAGCCGACTGAATTTGAATTTTTGTTCCATCTGGACTGAAGGTAGGATGCGGATGATCTGCAGCAGTAGGTTTGTGTCCAGCGGAAAGTAACATCATTTCGTTTGTGCGGCGATTGATAAGATAAATATTTCGTGCAAAATCATCGCCAACTACAAAACGTTTGTCAGCCGAACCGCTTACATGCCAAAAACCGCTACCGGAAGCAGTTTGCCCTGCAATGGTCATTTCACGGGTATTGATATTTACAATACCAAGTCCGGTTGGTTTTTCGCGTGTACCACAATTTCCCCAACCTTTATCCTGTCCCGGATTTGCGCCGGACACATCAGTGCCTTTAAAACCTGTTGTATCAGTTTCTGTTAAAATCTTGCGGTGTCCCATAATGGCAATTGCCACTTCGTCGGGACTGATTACAGCTTCGTGCGTTACCCATTCGAAATTTGCCTCCGGATATAAGGGTCGCAAGCCCGAACCATCGGAATTTACAGTCCAGGTACGTTGCGGCGATTTTCCTCCGGTTTCCCAACAGAAAACTATCTGTCCCGGAACCCATGGATTCGTTTGTAAATGACCAACCTGAAACGGAACAGAAATTACGTATTTTATTTCTCCGGTTTTAAGATTCATACCGGCAATACCGGCAGGTCCGGCGCCCATATTTCTCGGGCCGAAATTGGGTTCAATTTTTGTTTCGGCGGGCAAGTGTTTTGCAGCATACTCCTTCCCTACCCTGAACCAAACCCATTCTTCATCACCATCGAGCGCCATATCGCCACCAGCCTGCAATTCGGGTGAAGTAATGCCGCAAATACGCTCATAAGCCGATTTATCTCTCAATCTTCCGGATTTACTGTCAGTAAATAGTTGTGCAAGATTTACTTCGACAATAGAAAGTTTATTTCCGAGCGAATCGCCTTCAATTTTACGCATAAAATACAAGTTCATGCTTTTGCGAGCCACATTGAGCATACCTGTAAAACCCCCTTCGGTTACCTGGATAATTTCACCTGTTTTTTCGTGTACGGCAAAAGCTTCTCCTTTCACTCTGTTCGACTTGAAAATGAGCCACTTCCCATCCGAAGTCCACTGATTATGCGTTTGGTAAATTTTGCTGTCGCCTATAGGAGTACTCGTGAGAAAAATCAATTTGTTACCGGTAACCGGATCTTTTATCACTTTTCGTTCCGATGGAAAACGCCGACCAATTTGCGCATCGACAAAACTGAATGAAAATAAAGTTATGAGAATAAATATAAATTTTTCTACCTTTTTATACATTTCAAAATCACCTGTTTTCAGTTATATTTCGGGTTTATTTAACGGTTTTGATGGTTACATTCCCAGATTTTACACCTGAACCTGACGCAATGAGTTCTATGTTTCCGGCAGTATTGGACGATTGTAGTGTAACAACTAATTTTCCGCCGAATGTTTTCATTGTAGGAAGATGAAATTGTTCGAGCGAAGTAGCATCGCCGTTGCATACTGCTCGAAATGTTCCTGCACCTTTCACGTCAAATTTCAATTGATTAACAGCGGTTGGACAAAGATTTCCTTTTTTATCTACCACCGAAACGGTGATATAGCTTAAATCTTCTCCATCAGCTTTTATCTTTGAACGGTCGGCTTCGAGTTTCAGCGCGTAAGGTTTTCCGGCTGTCGTTACCGATTTTTCGGCTACAGGCTTTCCATTATCATCGTACGCCACCACTTTAATGGTACCTGGTTCATATTTAACATTCATCCACATCAGGCGGTAACGTTCGAGTTTCGAATTTTTATTTTTCTTCTGAATACCTTGACTTTTTCCATTGACGAACAATTCAGCGCTATTGTAATTGGTATAAACAAAAACAGGTGTTACTTCTCCCTCCCTACCAGGCCATGTCCAGTGCGGTAAAATATGCAAGGTATTGTCGGTTGTATTCCAACGACTTCGATAAAGATAATAGCGATCTTTGGGCAGTCCGGCCAAATCGCAAATACCAAAATAGGAACTTCGCGAAGGCCAAAAATTATCGTATGGAGTTGGTTCGCCCAGATAATCGAATCCTGTCCACACAAACTCACCTATAACCCACGGCTTGTCGTCCTGCATTTCGAAATCCACTTCAGGAATATTCGACCAGTTACAAGCCTCCAAATCGTAAGAGGAACATTGATGATCATCATAGGTTTTGTCTTTAAATTCTTTCACCGGGAATTTATATACACCCCGCGAGCTTACGGTCGAAGCAGTTTCGGAACCCAATAAAAATCCTTGTGGAAAACGTTTGTATGCTTCTTCGTACAAATGCACCCGATAATTCAATCCGGGAATGTCCATAATAGCGCCAAATCCACTCTCCATTACTGCCTTTACCTGATCCATTCCCACGGTAACAGGACGAGTCGGGTCTTCGCGATGAAAAATATCCTGCAACCATTTGGCTCGCTTCACTCCATCGCTTCCCCATTGGTCGGGAACTTCGTTGCCTGTGCTCCACATCACAATGCAGGGATGATTACGCGTGGCATGTACCAGATTCACCACATCTTTTTCTGCCCAATCATCAAAATAAAGATTATATCCATTCTTTACTTTAGGTTTTTTCCATTCATCGAAACTTTCGGCTAAAAACATAAATCCCATTTCGTCGCAAAGTTCCAACTGTTCCAGCGAAGGCATATTGTGCGACGAGCGTATGGCATTACACCCCATATCTTTTAAAATACTGAGTTGACGACGTAATGCTGCTTTGTTTATTGCAGCTCCCAGCGGGCCTAAATCGTGATGCAAGCATACACCTTTGAATTTGGTAACTTTTCCGTTCAGTTCAAATCCTTTTTCGGCACTGTATTTTATAGTTCGGACTCCAAAACGAATTGTTTCTGTATCTTTAAGCGTATTTCCCTGATAAAGTTGAAGTTCTGCTGTATAAAGATAAGGCGTTTCAGGACTCCACAGTTGAGGGTTTTTCAATCCGATATTTTGTTCAATTTCATCCCCAAAACGTTCTTTTGCAACATTTTCAGCGACAATTTTTCCTTCTGCATTGCGAACAATGGTTTTTATGTGCAGATTTTCACCCTGCACCTGCGAGCGGATATTTACTTTCGCCACATCGTTGGTAACAAAAGGCGTGGTAATAAAATGCGCCCAATGTTTGAAACTTTCAGCATTTTTCACTGTAAGCTGCACTTTTCTGTAAAGTCCTGCTCCGGGATACCAGCGCGAAGAAAAAGGGAAGTTTTCGAGTCTGACGGCAATTGTATTTTCTTCGCCTTTCATGAGAAATGAACTGATATCGAAATAAAAATAATTATAACCAAAAGGCCACTCACCCACATACCGACCATTTACAAACACCTTCGCATTACTCATGGCTCCATCGAAAGACAGAATTGCTTTTTTACCTTCCGAAAATTCGGGAACTGTTATTTTTGTACGATACCAACCCACACCAATAAAAGGCAGCGCACCTGTACGTCCGGTTTTTTCAGTAGCCACTTTCTCATTGTTTTGTGTAATTTGCACCATCTGTTTGTCAATTTCCTTATCGAAAGGTCCGTATATTGCCCAGTCGTGCGGAACAGTTACCAATTGCCATGTAGCATCGTTGAATACTATTTTTGAAGCATCGGCATTATCTGTTCTTGAAAATTTCCAGTTACTTAATTCTTTGACAACAGTTTGTGCAAATAAATTTACATTTGCATAAAGAAAAGTCACTAAAATTAGTTTTTTCATTGTGAAGTTATTAATAATCAATTAATCCAAAATTTGTAACTTTGGAAAAGTTTTACTGTCAACGAAGTTTTTATAGCGAACGAAGAAAGTAAATTTCAGCTAAAGGCTGTATATTTAGCTTTGAGCAAATTAATCCATATAAAACACTTCGGGCAAAGGTATAGAAATAGGTGAATTATCCGGATTGGTTTCCATAATATCGGCCATATAAGCCCACCATCGCTGTACAATTTCGGTAGAACCCAAATCCTGCGAACCACCTTCGCCACTGTTTTTCTGCACGGCAAAAAGGATATTGGTGTCTTTATCCCAAAAAATGGAATAATCATATACTCCTGCATCTTTCAGCAATTTTTTTAACTCAGGCCAGATTTCGTTATGGCGTTTTTCGTACTCGGCCTCGAAGCCCGGTTTCAGAAACATTTTAAAAGCTTGTCGTTTCATAATTTCATTTACTATTTAAAGATTAATTTTATTTACCATTTGGTTATTTACCATTTACTATTTCATATTATATACAGAATAATTTAATAATCAAACTGTTGATGGTTTAATGTGTTAAACAGTTAATGATAAAATAGTCAATAATTTTATTTTACCCAAAATATCGGTTTATCCGTTTTTTGTTCTTTATCATAAAATTGCACAGCGCTATCGTTCATTTTAGGATATGTATTTTTCATTAATCGAATAATTTCACCTCCGGCAAGCAATACCGGACCGTAGCCGTGTGCGGCATATTTATGTACAGGACGATAATAATAAAACGCGGGATCGAAACCCATACCTGTGCCAACGCAAGTACCTTCCACTTCTCCTGATTCATTCACCTTGGTTGATACAGCATGCCATCCCAGCGTAGCAACAGGACCATAAGCCAATGCATCGAGCCAACCACGATTGATACCGCGTGTAATGCAATAAGTAAAAATGGCTGTGGCTGAAGTTTCAAGATAGGAATCATTTTTATCTAAAAGTTGATGCCAGAAGCCTTCCCCCGATTGTAAAGCTGCTATCCCTTCGATATGCTCCTGATAAAGTTTCAGTATTTCATCTCGTCCTCTATAGCTTTCTGGTAATACATCCAATACTTCTGTCAAAGTCATAATTGCCCAACCATTGGCACGAGCCCAGTGAAAAGAAGGATGCGGGTCCATACTTTCCACCCAACCGTGACGAAATAATTTTTTTTCAGGTAACCACATTCTACTTTTAAAAAGTAAAATTTGTTTCACCGCTTCTTCGAAATATTTTGTTTCGCCGGTGTATTTTCCCATGTTGGCAATGGCAGGAATGGACATATACATGTCGTCTAGCCAAACGGTGTTATGTTGTGGACGATTGCGAGCAAAAATACCGTCAGCCAGTCGATATTCTTTATTCATGATATAATCCATATAATTTTCAATCAGTGGTTTCCCATCGAATTGAATACCTGCAAGTTGGGCTTTTATCATGGCTGCACAAACTGCTCCTGCATCGTCCAATGCTTCGGGATGCAAAATTTGACGCATTTGAGGGTCTTCAATGCCTTCTTTTTGTAATTTACGAAAGTAAGGTGCTACTTCAGAAAGAAACTTAAACCGATCGGCTACATATTTAGAATAACGAATATCTCCTGTAGTTTCAGCAGCCAAAAGCATTGCAGAATAAGTAACACCCCATTCGTAGCTTGCCAATCGGAACTGACCGCGCTGAAGTTGTGCATTTTTATTAATCTTGCTGTAATCAGTTATTTCGGTTTTGGTTTCCTTGTTGATTATTTTAGTAGGAGTGGCATTTTCAAGAAAATTGATAATCCTGTCGAGCGTTGATTTGACATCATCGGTATTCACAACACCATAGGGAGTTTTGTATTCGGGTTGTAAAAGATGTAATGGAGTATTGGAGTCATTTACCTGCTCGTTTTTTTCGGTAGTAGATTGACAAGCTACCAAAAGAAAAACAGGAAGTAATAAAAAAAGTTTCTTCATGATATTAATTTGTTTCGTGTTTACTTTATTTCTCAAAGATATCAAAAAATGATAGAATTTCATTTCACATTGGAAAGTTTGGCTCGGTTGGTTTTTCTGTAATCTGATTTCTTGAAGCATCTTTTGGAAGTTTGAAATTCACATTTTCATGTATATATTTTTGTTCGGTAACACTTTCGGCACGAACATTTTTTAAACTTACATTTTTTATCGGCATTTCCTTGTTTCCCAGAATACGTGAAACAAATTTTACTTTACCGGCGCTTATATTTTTTAGTTTAATATCGCTAATGGGTGTTAGCACTTTGTCGTAAGTGGGCATTAAATTGCGCCACTGATATAACACATCAGTTTCAATACCCAAAATGCCTTCGCTCATATTGCCTGCATTTACATTTTCGACAATTATATTTTTCACAAAACCGCCACGACGTTCATTGGTTTTAACAAACACTAAATGAAACATTTTAGCATCGGGAACAACAGAACAATTTTGCATATAAATATTTTCAATCCCCCCGGATAATTCGCTACCAATAGCAAGTAATTGATGTCCATTCTTTACTTCACAATTTCTGATCACTATATTTTTCGAAGGAGTTGCCAATCGCCAGGCTTCGTGGTCGCGACCCGATTTTACGGCAATGGCATCATCGCCCTGATCGAAAACGCAATTTTCCACAAGAACATTTTGGGTCATTTCAGGGTCATACCCATCGTTATTATGCCCATGCGCAAACACATTCAGTTTCCGAAGTAATACATTCTTACATAAATAGGTGTGAATAGTCCAAAAAGGCGAATTTTGAATGCAGAAACCTTCTAAACGAATATTCTCACATCTATTAAAATGTATCAAATGTGGTCGCAAATTTGCCGAATCGTTCACCAAAATTCTTTCAGAGGTTGGTACATTCTTGTAAGCTAAATCGTAGAGCCTTTTCAGACTGTTCATATGTCCGCTCGGACGAGAAAACCACTTGCGCCATTGATCAATTTTAGCCTTTATTTTCCCTTCGCCGGTTATAGCAATATTTTCGCAAGCATAAGCATAGATCAGAGGAGAATAATTCATACATTCGAGGCCTTCCCAACTGACAGGTACAGCCGGCAGAAAATCAATCGGGTCATCACTGAAAAGTAAAACGGCATTTTTGCTTAAATGGAGATTTACATTGCCTTTTAAATGTATTTTACCTGTAATCCACTCGCCATCAGGTATTACAACAGTTCCTCCACCCGCCTTATGTGCTGCTTCAACAGTTGCTGCTATTGCTTGAGAGTTCGCTGCTTTATCCCCCTGAATAGCTCCATAATCAACAATTGAAAATTCCGGACATTTTGAAAAATCAGGAATTGTCATTACGGGCATACGAAAAGGTGCATCAACCTTGATTTTTTCAATTTTTATTTGTCCATTTAATTGTATGATAATAATTGAAAAGAGGACTGAAAGAAAAGTGATTTTTATATTAACCATTTTTTTTATTTACAATTTACTATTTATTTCATCATCAACACCAAAAAATAGCTATAAGGCACATCTTGAAATTTTCAAATCTTAAAATTATCACATCATTTCTTCAACGCTTTCCTGAGTTTTTTCAGCATTTTGTGTTTTGAGAGTTTTACCCCTTCGGCAACCATTTTGGCATTCAATTCGGCGCCCAATCGAGAAGTATGGGTATGATCGCCAAAAAACATGAGTTGGACGGAATCTTTCCCCATTTTTTCGTATTTGTCAGCTATTAAGCCGTTCAAATCAATATAAGGAACATGTTCCATTGCTGCGGCTTCCTTGCACCATGCACCATAATTTTTGTCGTTTCGTACTATCTCCAAACTGTCTTTTGTCACAAAATTATTGCGTGGAATATGCGATAAAATAATCGGGGTTGCTCCTTTTGCTTTTACATCTTTGGCATATTTACGCATATACCAACCAAAAGTATGTACTGTTTCGGGTTGTCCGTTAGCTTCCATAATTACGATAGTATCGTTATCGCCGTTGCCTTTAAGCGATGCACGCGGACGGGTTCCGGTATTAAGAGAACCTCCATCGTTATGTCCAAATTGGATAAACACATAATCGCCTTTTTGAACTCCGACAAGCACTTTATCCCATAATCCTTCAGTTATGTAAGTGCGACTGCTTCGGCCACCAAGTGCATGATTTTCCACAGAAACTTTAGTAGTATCGAACCATTGCCAAAGCAAACTTCCCCAACCCCACTGGTTATTACTGCCATCGTCTTTCCCATTCTTTACAGTGGAATCTCCAATAGTAAAAACTACCGGACGACCTTTCTGACGAGAACTTCCCGGTGCTCGTCCTCGTAATACAGATTTAACAGGATCAGCGCCTGTTTTTAATCCGAGATTTTCGTCGGGAGTAACTGTTTTATTTTGGGCATTTACTGTCAATGCCATAATTATTAATACATTAAATAGAATACAATAAATTCTTTTCATGATGATATGAATTTAGTTCAAGTAAGTAAAAAGTATTTCCGGATTTTTTATACAAAGTTCAATAAAAAAAACTACCGTTTGAATAGATAAAAGTACATTTATACCGACAAAAGTACATAAGCATTTATACTGCTGATTTCTAAAAAAAATAATTTCTTGGAATCTCTTTTTGAAAATTTTCAAATTATTGTTTTTAGAATTAATCAAACCAAATATGAAAGTAGATAAAAGTATGTGAAATGTAAATTCAAAATACAAAAATTTTAAATACTTTTTTTTAAAATAATTTTCATTTAAATGATTATCCGCAAAGCATCCTAATTAAAAAGTAAGATAGTTTAGGTTTGATATTTAATAAAAATAGTTTAAAAATAATTTGTCTAATTGACTGATATTCATTATATTTATAGTCTAAATCAATAGAATATGAATATACTCGAATTCATTCAAAAGTTTCCCGATGAGGACGCTTGTCGGTTAAAAATTAAAGAACAAAGAGACCAAATCGGTGTAATTTGTCATAAATGTAATTGTAAAGAGCACTTTTGGCTTGAAAACAAGCAATGTTATGAATGTAAACATTGTCATTCTCGTCAATCACTGAGATCAGGTACTGTGATGCAAAACTCAAAGCTGCCATTTCGATATTGGTTTGTTACTATGCATTTACTCACGAGTACAAAGAAATCATTCTCAACAGAAGAATTACGTCGTCAATTAGGACATAAACGTTATCAACCTATTTGGGAGATGGTAAATAAGATTCGAGATATTATGGGTAAACGCGATAACGAATATCAACTTACAGGTCAAATGGAACTTGATGATGCTTACTTTTCTACTGAAATACCTCAAGAACAAAAGGATAAACCCTTAAAAAGAGGTCGTGGAAGTCAAAGCAAAACCAAAGTGTTGGTTATGGCTGAAAGTGAATTCGTCGATAATCCCAAGAAAGGTCGGAAACCAAAACGGGTTAATCACATTAAAATGCAAGTTATCAGCGATTTGAAATCAAATACAATTACAAGTGTTGTCAAAGAACAAGATGATAAGACTACTGAATTAGTCACAGACGATTCAACATCATATACTAAATTGATTGAACATGTCAATTATCACGTCGCTAAAGTTATTGAACCTGATATGATACCAGTTATATTACCTTGGGTTCATATTGCAATCAGTAACGCTAAACGATTGTTTTTAAATGTTCATCATAATATTAAAACTGAATACTTACAATATTATCTCAATGAGTTCTGCTATAAATTCAACAGAAGATATTTTGGAGAAAAGATATTCGACAGACTTCTTATTACTGCCGTTTCTTATGCTCCAGATTTTAAATCTAAAATTT